>NZ_DATHFX010000396.1:0-5429 GCF_035317885.1 Pinirhizobacter sp. | reverse complement strand
CCGACGACCGTCGTCTCGCCCGGAAGGCTTGCCGCACAGGTCGCCTTGCCACCACACCACGGCGTCGCAACGAAGCCGCGATTGATGATCACCTCACCGCCGTCCTGGGTGCGCATAGGCGTCAATAGCCAGGAACCTGCGCCCAGCTCCGTGCTGGCGCGCACCCGCACGCTCTTGTCGGGCACGAAGGTACCGGTCAGTTTCATCCGCCGGTATTCATCGTTCGCCGCATTCAACGCCGGCCACTGGCCACGGCCCGGCGCCGCCACCGGCTCGGCGTGCACCCGCGCATCCACACGCGCAACAAGATCATGCTTCCACGCGCGGCGATGCACCTGCCAAATTCCCAGTGCGATGAATCCCGTGAACACCGCCATGCCAAACACCGCGAGCAGGCCCAGAACGAAAACGCCGCGCGGTTGGCGCGGCGTCTTCGTGTCGTTGGGCGCATTCATGCTCAAGGCAGGTTCTTGGCCTGCTGCTCGGTCATGTCGTGGGACATGCCCGGCATCATGTTCGCGTTGAGGTGGAACATCACCCAGATGGATCCGCTGAGCGTAATCACCACCAGGATCGCCGTGAACATCAGCGCCAGCATGTTCCAGCCGCCTTCCGAGTGCGCGTTCATGTGCAGGAAGTAGATCATGTGCACCACGATCTGCACGGCGGCGAAGACAAGGATCACCACCGCCAGAGTCTGCGCGTTGGGGATCACCTTTCCCATCACCAGCCAGAAGGGCACTGCCGTCAGGAACACGGCGAGAAAGAACCCCATCAGATAGCCTTTCAGCGTGCTGTGGGGCGCACTGTCATCGTGGTGGTCGTGCGATTGCGCATGTTCGCTCATGGCAACGCTCCCATCAGGTAAACGAAGGTGAAGACGCCGATCCAGACCACGTCCAGGAAGTGCCAGAACATCGACAGGCACAGGATGCGGCGCTTGTTGGCTGGCGTAAGGCCGAAGCGGCCCACCTGGACCAGCAAGGTGACCAGCCAGACGATGCCGAAGGTCACATGCAGGCCGTGGGTACCCACCAGGGTAAAGAACGACGACAGGAATGCGCTGCGCTGCGGGCCCGCGCCCTGGTGGATGAGCTCGGCGAATTCGTGCAGTTCGATGCCGAGGAAGCCGAGACCGAAGAGGCCCGTGACCACCAGCCAGGCCATCATCGTGCCGCGACGGTCCTTCTGCATCTCCAGCACGGCGAAGCCGTAGGTGATCGACGAGAGCAGCAGCAAGGTCGTATTGACTGCGACCAGCGGAAGGTCGAAGAGCTCGGCGCCCGTGGGACCGCCTGCGTAACTGCGTCCGAGCACCCCGTAGGTGGCGAACAGGCAGGCGAAGATGAGGCAGTCACTCATCAGGTAGATCCAGAACCCGAGCAACGTACCGTTGGCCGGGTGGTGGTCTTCCTTCATCCAGAACTCGACGTCCTGGTTGTTGGCGACGGCCGCGGAAGGCATGGCGTTCATATCAGACATGGGCGGCGAGCGCCTCCGTGCGGGCGGTCTCGGTGCGGGCCACGTCGTCGGCGGGGATGTGGAAATCGCGCTTGTAGTTGAACGTGTGGCCGATCGCCGTCACCAGCAGGCCGAGGAAAGCCAGGCCCGCGATGAGGAACATGTGCCAGATCATGGCGAAGCCGACGACGAAGGCGAAGGCGGCGAGGTAGATACCGGCGCTCGTATTCTTCGGCATGTGGATGGGCAGGTAGCCCTCGGTGCGGCGCCGCTGGTTGCGCTCCTTCATGTTCCACCAGGCATCGGCCTCGTGGATGATCGGGGTGAAGGCGAAGTTGTAGGCCGGCGGCGGCGAGGAGGTGGACCATTCCAGCGTGCGGCCGTGCCAGGGATCGCCGGTGGTGTCGCGCAGTTCCTCGCGGCGCTTGTAGCTCACCCACAACTGGACCAGGAACGAGCCGATGCCCAGCGCAATCAGCACCGCGCCGAAGGCGGCGATCTGGAACCAGATCTGCAGCGACGGATCTTCGAAGTGGTTCATGCGGCGGGTAACGCCCATGAAGCCCAGGACGTACAGCGGCGCGAAGGCAAGCCAGAAGCCCACCAGCCAGAACCAGAATGAGCACTTGCCCCAGAATGGGTCGAGCTTATAGCCGAAGGCCTTGGGGAACCAGTAATTGATGCCGGCGAACAGGCCGAAGATCACGCCGCCGATGATGACGTTATGGAAGTGCGCGACCAGGAACAGGCTGTTGTGCAGCAGGAAGTCGGCCGGGGGGATGGCCAGCATCACGCCTGTCATGCCGCCGATCACGAAGGTGAACATGAAGCCCATGGTCCAGAGCATCGGCACTTCGAACTGGATACGCCCGCGATACATCGTGAACAGCCAGTTGAACATCTTCGCGCCCGTGGGGATCGAGATGATCATGGTGGTGATGCCGAAGAACGAGTTGACGCTGGCGCCCGAGCCCATGGTGAAGAAATGGTGCAGCCAGACCAGGTACGAAAGCACGGTGATCACCACCGTGGCGTACACCATCGATGCATAACCGAACAGGCGCTTGCGGCTGAAGGTGGAGACGACCTCCGAGAACACGCCGAACACCGGGAGCACCAGGATGTACACCTCCGGGTGGCCCCAGATCCAAATCAGGTTCACGTACATCATCGGGTTGCCGCCGAAGCCGTTCGTGAAGAAGTTGGTGCCCACGTAGCGGTCGAGCGAGAGCAGCACCAGCACGGCGGTGAGCACAGGGAAGGCGGCCACGATCAGCACGTTGGTGCACAGGGACGTCCAGGTGAAGATGGGCATCTTCATCATGGTCATGCCCGGTGCGCGCATCTTCACGATGGTCGCGATCAGGTTGATGCCCGAGAGCGTGGTTCCGACGCCCGCCACCTGGAGCGACCATATGTAGTAGTCCACCCCGACATCTGGACTGGCCTCCAGGCCCGAGAGTGGCGGATATGCCAGCCAGCCGGTACGGGCGAATTCACCCACGAACAGTGACGCCATCACCAGCACGCCGCCGGCGACCGTCATCCAGAAACTGAAGTTGTTGAGGAACGGGAAGGCGACGTCACGAGCGCCAATCTGAAGCGGCATCACGAAGTTCATCAGGCCCGTGACCAGCGGCATCGCCACGAAGAAGATCATGATCACGCCGTGGGCAGTGAAGATCTGGTCGTAGTGATGCGGTGGCAGGAAGCCTGGCTCGCCGTTGAAGGCCATGGCCTGCTGGGCGCGCATCATCAGTGCGTCGGCGAAGCCACGCAGCAGCATGACCACGCCGAACACCATGTACATGATGCCGATCTTCTTGTGATCGATGCTGGTGAACCATTCCTTCCAGAGGTAGCCCCAGAGCTTGTACTTGGTAATGAGGCCGAGCACGACCGCGCCAATGAGGGCCACGCCGGCGAAGGTGGCGATCAGGATCGGCTCATGGTACGGAATCGCCTCGAGGGTGAGGCGTCCGAAGATAAGTTTTTCTGCATCGGGCATGTTCATTACCGGACTCGCTAAGGCTTGAATCGAAAGAGGCTGCCGCTAGTCGTGCGGGTGCCCGGCAGGTGCCATGCCAGCCATACCGTGGTCATCGTGCTGGTCGTGTTTTGCCATGTCGCTCATGCACATCTGGCCTGCCGCGACGCACTGGTTGAGGATGGCGTTGTAAAGGCCAGGATCTACCGTGCGGTAATAGCGGACAGGTTCTTTCTCGCTGGGCTTTTCGAGCTTGAGATAGTCCTCGCGGGCGAGGTGGCCGCCATCGGCTTTTGCCTTGGCCACCCAGGCATCGAAATCCGCGTCGGACAGGCTATGCAGCACGAAGCGCATGTCGGAGAAGCCCGCGCCGCTGTAGTTGGCCGAGATGCCTTCGAAATTGCCGGTTTTGTTCATGACGCCGTGGAGCTTGGTCTCCATGCCTGGCATGGCATAAATCATGCCGGCCATGGATGGCACAAAGAAGGCATTCATCACCGTGGACGCCGTGATGTGGAATTCGATCGGCCGATCCACGGGGGCGGCCATCTCGTTGACCGTGGCGATGCCCTGTTCCGGATAGAAGAACAGCCATTTCCAGTCGAGCGCGACCACTTCAACCACCAGCGGTTTGGTATCGGGCGCCACCGCGCGGACGTGGTCGACGCGCTCCAGCGGCCGGTACGGATCGAGCTTGTGGGTGCTGGTCCAGGTGACCGCGCCCAACGCAATGATGATCAGCAGCGGAGCCGCCCAGATCAGCAGTTCCAGCACCGTGGAGTGGTTCCAATTCGGGTCGTACTCGTGGTGCGCGGCCTTGTTCGATTCGCGGTATTTCCAGGCGAAAACAAAGGTCATCACGATCACCGGGATGATGATGATGAGCATCAGCACGACGGAAATGATAATCAGGTCGCGCTGTTGCCTGGCCACATCGCCGGCAGGGCTGAGCAACACCGCATTGCAGCCTGACAAAAGCAGGGCAAGGGCGAGGACCGGCAAGCCGCGCAACGTCTTCATGAACATTCGCATGGTGGAGGTGGATACCCTTGGGACCGGTAAAAGTTACGCCAATCCGCCGCCCGGGGCGATAGGACACTTTGTCCCATGGCATTAACGCGTCTTCGGGTCCATCCTTGGTTATGCTTTAAACAACACCTCCCCCTACCGGGCGAACACGATGTCGAGCATTTCACAAGTTCATCACGGTGCCGAAGGCGCGGAAAACGACGTCCGCCGCCAGCAC
The DNA here is from genome assembly GCF_035317885.1 of Pinirhizobacter sp. Classification (GTDB taxonomy): domain Bacteria; phylum Pseudomonadota; class Gammaproteobacteria; order Xanthomonadales; family Rhodanobacteraceae; genus Pinirhizobacter. Next base: position 735 of record NZ_DATHFX010000396.1, on the reverse strand, counting down.
CAGACAAGCCATGCTGCCGTGGCCCCCGGCGAGATTGCCGTGGGGGTGGTCATCGGCCGGGCCTCGGAATATTTCGACTTCTTTACCTATGGCATCGCGTCGGTCCTGGTATTCCCGGCGGTGTTCTTCCCGTTCTTGAGCCGGGTCGACGGTGTCCTGCTGGCCTTCGCCATCTTCTCGTTCGCATTCATCGCACGCCCGATCGGCACCACATTGTTCATGGCGATCCAGCGTCACTGGAGCCGCGGCACCAAACTCACCGCCGCGCTGTTCCTGCTGGGCACCTCCACGGTCTGCATCGCCTTCCTGCCGGCGAACACCTCCAATGGCTATGGCGTGATCGTAATTCTCTCGGCCTTGCGTTTCCTGCAGGGCATCGCCCTGGGGGGATCGTGGGACGGCCTGCCTTCGCTGCTTTCGCTCAATGCGCCCAAGGCCCGCCGTGGCTGGTATTCGATGCTTGGCCAGCTCGGCGCGCCGACCGGCTTCTTGATTGCTGCGTCGCTGTTCCTGTTCCTGCACACGCAGCTGTCGAACGAAGACTTCCTTGGTTGGGGATGGCGCTATCCGTTCTTCGTCGCCTTCGCGATCAACGTGGTCGCCTTGTTCGCCCGCCTGCGGCTGGTGGTCACCGAGGAATACACCCAGCTGATGGAAGAAGGCCAGCTCGAGCCGATCGGTACCCTGGAGATGCTCAATGCCCAGGGCTATAACCTCTTCATCGGTGCCGTTGCT
>NZ_DATHFX010000395.1:0-2546 GCF_035317885.1 Pinirhizobacter sp. | reverse complement strand
ATACGGCTACGGGTTTTGTCGTGAAGTCGTGCGTGGCGAAGTATTCCCCGCGCAGCCCCGAGGTGCCGTCACTGGTTGCATCGCGAAGCGTCGTGGACGGCACCACCACGGGAACGCCAGGGGCAAGCGTCGATCCCTGGGCGTAGCGGACGTTGGCCTTGCCGAACTGTGCCACCAGTCCGGCCAGTGGAGTTACCGGGTTCCGGGCTGTGCCGTGGTAGTTGGCTTCCAACACATCAAGTACGTCCGCGTTGGGTCCGATCACGGCGATGCGGGTACCCGTCTTCAACGGAAGTGCATCGTGCTCGTTCTTCAGCAAGACGATCGACTGCAGCGCCGCGCGCAAAGTGAGTTGGCGGTCGGCCGCCGTCTCGGTCGTGCCTGGCCGCCATGCCTGCGTCGGCGGATCGAACATCCCCAGCCGAAAACGCGCGGTGAAAAGCCGTTCGACTGCGGTGTCGATGCTGCGTGCGTCGACCTTGCCCTCAGCCACTGCCTTGGCCAAAGCGCCGTAGGCATCGCCGCAGTCAAGATCGGTGCCGGCCCGCAAGGCACTGGCCGCTGAGCCTGCATTGTCGGGACGGTAGTGGTGGACCTGGGTCATGTCGTCAATGGCATCGCAATCGGATACCACGTAGCCCTGGAAGTGCCAGTCATTGCGCAGTCGCTCACCCAGCAGCCAGGGCAGCGCGCAGACGGGTGTGCCGCCGATGGCGTTGTACGCGCACATGATGGATCCGGCGTGGGCATCGACGATTGCCGCGCGAAACGCGGGCAGGTAGGTGTCTTCAAGGTCATGCGGCGATGGATCGACGTTGAAGCCGTGGCGGCCGGGTTCCGGCCCGCTGTGTACGGCGAAATGCTTCGGCGTGGCGATCACCGTGGGATGCAGCGGATCGTTGCCCTGCAGGCCGCCGATGAATCCGCGGGCGAGCGTGGCGGTGAGGGTCGGATCCTCGCCGTAGGTTTCCTGCCCTCGGCCCCAGCGTGGGTCGCGGAAGATGTTGATGTTCGGCGACCAGATCGTAAGCCCGTGGTAGCGCGGATGGTCGTTGCCGGCTCCGATGGCGGTATAGCGCTCGCGAGCCTGGCGTGCCACCACGCCTCCCACCTCCTGCATCAGCGATGGGTTCCAGCTGGCGGCGAGGCCGATGGCTTGGGGGAATACCGTAGCCGGGCCGCTGCGAGCCAGCCCGTGCAACCCTTCGTTCCACCAGTCGTAGGCTGGCACGCCAAGGCGTGGGATGGCGGGCGCGGCATTTTGCAGCTGGGCGATTTTCTCCGGCAATGTCATTCGCGCCACCAGCGCGTGCGCACGTTCACTGGCGTCGTTCCCCGGCGATGCCGCCAGCACGGCCCATGACATGTTGAACACCACGGCGGCGGCCAGAGCGATGGCCCTGCGCCGTATACGGTGGTGGCGGTGACAGGTCATGGCGGTTCCCGGGGACCTAAGTGATCGACCTAGGATAGCCAATCCACGCGGCCGCCAAGGGAATGCCGAACACTAGTAACCGACGGTGAAACGCTGCCGGACGTGCGCGGGATGTTCGATTTCATCGAGCATGGCGATGGCGAAATCTTCAAACGACACCCAACTCTTGCCGTCCGCGTCGTGCAGCAGGGTGTCCTTGCCCAGGCGGAAGTGACCGGTGCGTTCACCGGGCACGAACAGTGCCGATGGACTGATGAAGGTCCACTCGAGCGTGTCTTCCCCGCGCAGCGTGTCCAGGAAGTGCTTGCCGGCCAGCGACTCGCTCTTGTATTCGGCCGGGAAGCCGGGCTGCTCCACCAGCACCGAGCCCGGCGCAACCTCAAGGCTACCGGCGCCACCCACCACCAGCAGGCGCTTCACGCCCGAGGCGCGTACGGCGTGGATCAGGCTTTGCGCATCGGTACCGTCGAAGCGCAACGCGCTGACGATGGCATCGTGCCCGTGCAGCGACAGGGTAAGTGCATCGGGGCTGGTGACATCCACGGACAAGGGCGTGACATGTGCGTGGCCCTGGAACCTGGACGGATCGCGCGCGAGCGCGGTGACGTCGTGGCCACGGTGCACGGCTTCGGCAAGGATGCGGCTACCGACGTGGCCGGTGGCGCCGATGATGGCGATTTTCATGGAACGAACTCCAGGAGGAGGTGGCTAGCGGCTGATACTGCACCTTTTCGGCCGCCCGCAGCCAGGCGTTCAAGTAGGCGATCCCCTACAACTTTCGTCACGGTGTCACCCCAATTGGCGAGAGCGTAGATTCCCCGGAGCCTCTTTACCTGGGCGGGTGGCCGCTCCCGGCCGCCGCCAATCTCGGAGATTGACCATGGGGATGTCCAAGCGCTTGGGTGCCGAATTCCTCGGCACGTTCTGGTTGACCTTCGGCGGTTGCGGCAGCGCGGTGCTGGCCGCGGCATTCCCGCAACTGGGCATCGGCTTCGCGGGCGTGGCCCTGGCCTTCGGGTTGACCGTGATGACCATGGCGTACGGCGTGGGCGCCATTTCCGGCGGCCACTTCAATCCCGCCGTGACCTTGGGGTTGTGGGCCGGTCGCCGG
>NZ_DATHFX010000394.1:0-3156 GCF_035317885.1 Pinirhizobacter sp. | reverse complement strand
CGAATGGTTTCGGCCAGGAGTTCGGCGACCGAGAGCTGGCGGATCTTGGCGCAGCGCAACGCATCGGCGCGCAGCGGCAAAGTATTGGTGACGACCAGTTGATCCAGCTGCGAGCCTTCGATGTTGGCGATGGCCGCCCCCGAGAGCACCGGGTGCACGCAATAGGCCACGACCCTGCGCGCGCCCTTTTCCTTGAGCGCGGCGGCCGCCGCACACAACGTGCCGGCGGTGTCGACGATGTCGTCCACCAGCACGCAGGTCTTGCCCTCGACGTCACCGATGATGTTCATCACCGTGGCGACATTGGCCTTGGGCCGGCGCTTGTCGATGATGGCAAGGTCCGCGTCGTCCAGGCGCTTGGCCAGCGCACGGGCGCGCACCACGCCGCCGACGTCGGGGCTGACCACGATGATGTCGTCCATGCTGTGGTGGCGCCAGATGTCGGCCAGCAGCACGGGCGATGCGTAGACATTGTCGACCGGGATATCAAAAAATCCCTGGATCTGGTCGGCGTGCAGATCGACCGTGAGCACGCGATCGACGCCGGCGGTGGCGATCATCTTGGCCACGAGCTTGGCGGTAATGGGCACGCGCGCCGAGCGCGGTCGGCGGTCCTGACGGGCATAGCCGAAATAGGGCATGACCGCCGTGACCGAGGCCGCCGAGGCGCGCTTCAAGGCATCGACCAGCACCAGCAGCTCGAAGAGATTCTCGGCGCTGGGCGCGCCCGTGGGCTGGATCACGAACACTTCCTGCCGGCGAACGTTCTCTTCGATCTCGACCTGTGCCTCGCCATCGCTGAAGCGGCCGATCTGGGCCTTGCCCAGCGGAACGTTCAGGCGCGTGCAGACGTCCTCGGACAGGGCGCGGTGGGCATTACCGGTGAAGAGCATCGGGGTGGACGTGTCCACTTGAGACCTCGTGAGTGATTCGTTGCCCAGGACATCCCGCGTAGTGCGGGCGCCGCGCGACCTTAATTACGTTGTGCCTTCTAACCAAAGGCCAGCCCTCTCGGGATGGCTGGGGCGGCAGGATTCGAACCTGCGCATGCGGGAATCAAAATCCCGTGCCTTAACCAGCTTGGCGACGCCCCAACAGCGTGTTCAATGTTTCTTTTTCTTGTGACTCTTGTGACCCGGCTTGCGCCGGGGCGTATCGAAGCGTTCGAGCGTCATCCGCAACGGCGAGCGACCCATGCCGGCGCTGACCCACGCGTTCATCGAGGGATCAACCTGCCGGGCCACGGCCAGTGCCGCGTCGTAGGTCCTCGTCTCGAGGAAGACGCAAGCACCACTTCCCGACAGCTGCGCGCGGCCGAAGCCCGAGAGCCAGTCCAGCGCGGCGGCCACCCGGGGGTAGCGCGCGCGAACGACCGGCTCGAAGGCATTTTCGCCCGCTTGCCCTGAAACAAAGGCCGAAATTGTCGCTTCCGGGGCTTCCCGTGTCAATTCGGGAGCCTGGAACAGCACTGCGGTAGGCACCTGTTCGCCCGGATCGACGACCACATACCAGCGCTGGGGCAGCTTGATCGGCCGCACGCGGTCGCCCACCCCTGCCGCCCAGGCCGAGCGGCCACGGACGAACACCGGGACATCCGCGCCGAGCTTCAATCCGAGTCCGGCCAGTTCGTCCTCGCCCAGGGACAGGTTCCACAGCCGGTTCAGGCCCACCAGCACCGTGGCGGCGTCTGAACTGCCGCCACCGAGCCCGCCGCCCATGGGAATGCGCTTGTCCACTTCGATATCCACGCCCAGGCGGCAACCGGTGTGTTCGGCAAGCAGGCGCGCCGCGCGCGCCGCCAGGTCGGCGTCGGGATCCACGCCCGGCGCCCCTGCCCCGCGCTCGATGCGGCCATCGCCACGGACGCGCAGGCGGACCTCATCGCCCCATTCGAGCAGGCGGAATACCGTCTGCAGCTCGTGGTAACCATCGGGCCGGCGACCGGTCAGGCGCAGGAACAGGTTCAGCTTCGCCGGCGCCGGCAGCGAAATCCAGTCGCCTGGGCCCAGCGGCGCCAGTTCCCGGCGCATGAAGACACGCAGGCCATCGGGAAAGCCGTTGTCGCGGTCGCGCTCGAGGGCAAAGGCAAATTCCGGGTGATTCTTGTCTACCGGCACGAAGCCATGGCGGGCGTAGAACGGGCCGTTCCAGCTGACGTCGGCCAGGGTGCCCAGGTCAACCGCGTGGTAGCCGGCCGACCGGGCCCAGGCGCAGGCGTGCTCGAGCAAAGCTGAGCCAATGCCCTGGCGGGCATGGCCCGGCAGCACGTCGATCTCGGCCAAGCCGATGCTCGAACCACCCGCTTCCGCGTCCAGCCACACAAAACCCACCGGCGCACGGTCGGCCAGGCGCGCCACCCAGACCAGTCCCTTGCCGATGGCTTCATGGATCACATCCGGCGGAATGCTCATCGCCGCATAGAACGGCCATGCCGCGTGGCTACGGAAGAGTTCCACGGCCGCCCGCTCGATCGCGCAAATGGCGTCGATATCGTCATAGACGGCGCGGACGATGGTCCAGGGCGCGTCCGGGGCGGGCGCGTGGGAAGAAGGCATGCGGGAGCCAGGCAGGCGGAAAGACCGCCAAGTCTAGCGAAACTCCCAACCCATCCGCGCCAGCTTCACGATATAGGGCGAACGCGTGGCGTAGACCTTCATCGGCAGGCGTGGCTGGGCGGCCGGGTCCCACTCGGGATAAATGATGGTCCAGCCGTCCTGGACCAGTTCGCTGGGCAGGCCGTCGGCGCCGAAATGGACGTCGGCCGTCTTGCCGGCGGCGCGCACCGCCATCACCCAGGCCTTGAGGTCCGCCAGGGGCACACGAAAGCCCAGCGCCTTGTCCATCAGGCTTTCGGCATCCGGACCATGCAAGGGGCCGGATTTATCGGCACCTTCCAGCAGTGCACCGCCGGCATCGCCCGACAGCCGTACCTGGCGACCGGGAAAGGACACGGTGAAGTCGTAACGGTCGCCATCCTGCACCCAGATGAGGTCGCCGCTGCCGCCATCCCTGCCGTTGCCCACGTACATGCGCGCGGTGAGCGTCCAGTGGTCGCGGCTTAAGAGCGCGGCTTCGCGGGTTTCCTGGGCGGCTACCGTGGCCGGGTCAGGAAACCCGCGAAGCCGCGCTCTTAAGCCGCGACCACTGGACGAGATC
>NZ_DATHFX010000393.1:0-2638 GCF_035317885.1 Pinirhizobacter sp. | reverse complement strand
ATGGGCGTTTTCGGCCCACGTATAGGCACTGCCGCTTTCAGACACCACGGTGCCGAACTGGTCGTTGGCGACCACGTTGCACCACGGTGCCGGCGTCGGCTTGCCTTCATCGAGAACCACGACGTATTCCCGGCCGTCGGCGCTGAAGCCGCCAAAGGGATTGGGCTGCAGAAGGTCCAGCGGGGCAGGTGGCTCGGTGGATTCCAGGCCGGGGGCCGATACCCTGGACAAGCGCGTCGGATGAGGCGCGCTATCGCCCGCGGCCCGTGAATCGGCTACATGGCGGTCGATCTGCTCAGCCAGGCTACCGCGCGAATCGTTGACGATGATGCGCGCGCTGGCCATGGTGACCTGGCGATCCTCCGGCGAGAGCTGTTGCGTGCCACGCACGAAGATGCCGCCGGGACGATCAAGCAGGCTCGCCTCGCTGCCGGAGGTGATCAGGCCCATGATCTGGTCCTGCAATTCCTGCCGGTAGCCGGCACGATCCTCGTTCCAGATCACCAGGTCCACGGCCAGTCCCTTCAGGCGCCAGTAGGCATGGGCCTGCACCAGTTGCCGCGCCAGATCGATCCGCAAGGGTTCGGAAATCTGCAATAGCACGATGGGCAGGTCGCCCGAGATGGCCTGTCCCCACAGTCCGGATTGCCCGCGCCGGTTGCTGGCGATGATCGCGGGATCGGCGCGAAGCGTGGCGTTGGGATAGATGATCGAAGTTGCCATGTGCTCGTACAGCTGGGCCTGTGCCAGCGTGGCATTGAGCTGGCGCAGCAGCACCTGGGCATGGGTCCAGGCCAGGTCGAACACACGATCGGCCAGATGCCGGTCGCGGTATTTCCCGATCAGGCCGATGCAACCTTCGCGGGTGTCGGCGATGCCCGTGACGAAATCCAGCGTGGCCGACTGTTCGGGCTCCAGCACGATCCGGCAGCGGATGGCGACGATCGGATCGAGCACGGATCCGGCGCTTCCGGACAACGTGGAGACGTCGCCATCGAGCGCGCGCGGCCGTGATGCATCGCGCCCGCGTCCGAGAAAACGAGCCCGGTCGGTTTCGTAGGACACTTCTTGTACGTGCGCATCGTGTACTGCCAGCAAGTGACACATCCACGGCGTGGCTTCGTCATGCGAGCGGGGTCGACGCGTACACAGGATGGCCTGCAATTCGTGCACCACTTCGGTCTGCACGAACAGTTTGCTGAAGGCCGGGTGCAACAGGTCCGCCATCGGTGGCGCCAGCACGACCTCACCATAGCTGGTGAGCTCGATGGTGCGCCGGGTGCGGCCAAGATTGGTCACGCGCACGCGGCGCAGCTCAATGTCGTCCTCGGGCGATACGACGATCTGGGTGTGGGTGTCCACATCGTTCCGGCGCACGCGGAATTCCGCGCGCGATTCGGAGAAGATAGCTTCGAAGCGGTCGGTCTTGGCAAGCGTGGGCTGGTGCGCGGTCGACCACGTATCGCCCGAGGCCACGTCGCGCACATAACCGTGCATGCCCCAATGGTCGCGGGTGATGTCTTCGCGCCAACGGGTGACGGCAAGATCGCGGTGCCTGCTGTAGCCGCCCCCGGCGCTACTTACCATCACGTGGTAGCGGCCGTTGGAAAGCAGCTGCACGGCCGGGCGGGCGCGGTCGGGATCGGTGAACAGGCGAAGGCGCGGTTCCACGATCGACGTGGTGCCTTCGGATTCAGGGAAGCCGGTGACGTGAAGGTATTCGGCGGCTGTGCGTGGCACGCGTTCCTGCAGCAGCAACGAGGTGGCGCGCAGCTGCGCATCGGCCATGAAGCGCCGCTGCATGGGTTTGCCCAGCAGCGTGTGCGCCAAGGCCAACAGCGACATGCCCTGGTGATGGACCATGTGCGACTTCACTATCGCCTCGTCCTGTCCCAACGGCAGCCGCGACGGCGTGAAATCGATGGCCTCGTAGAAACCGAGCCTTGCCTCCATGCCCATGCCGGCCAGGCGTTGCAGGTTGGTGGCAGCCTGGGCCGGCCTTACCATGGCCGCCAGGGCACAGGCATAAGGCGCCATCACGATGTCCTCGGCCAGCCCGCGCTTCAGGCCTAGCCCGGGCACGCCAAAGGCGCGGTACTGGTAGGTCAGGTGCACGTCCATCGCGTTGTACCCTGATTCGGAAACGCCCCACGGGCGTCCCAGTTGCCCGGCGTATTGCAGTTGGCGCTCCACCGCGGCGCGGCAGGTCTGGTCCAGCAGCGTGCCTTCGAAGCTCGGCATCACCAGCATCGGCATCAGGTACTCGAACATGGAGCCCGTCCACGACAGCAGCACGGGCGAACCGCCCGTGGTGGTCAACAGGCGTCCCATTGAGAACCAATGTTCCTGTGGCAACTGGCCCTGGGCGATGGCCACGTAACTGGCGAGCCTGGCTTCGGATGCAAGCAGATCGTAGTAGCTGACATCCAGGCGCCGCTGTTCCACGTCGTAGCCGATCGACAAAAGCCGCCGGTTTCCCTCGTAGAGGAACTGGAAGTCCATCACCGCCATGTCGCCAGCCTGCGCCGCCAATTGCTCGATCCAGGCGATGCGCTTTTGCGCCCGGCTACGAACGAGTTCGGCATCGGCCTGGGCGGTCCAGCACAACGGCTCGACACGCGAGAGTTCCCGCAAGGTG
>NZ_DATHFX010000392.1:0-2376 GCF_035317885.1 Pinirhizobacter sp. | reverse complement strand
ATGGGCTTGCCGGCACCGGAGCTTGTGCCCCGGTGCCCGGGATGTTAACTAGTGCGCACGACCTTTGCCGGGATCTCCCATGCGCCGCCTGCTGCCCCTCATGCTGATCGTCGTTGCCACCGCGGCCTCGGCCCAGGCCTATAAATGGAAGGATGCCAGCGGCACGGTGCACTACTCCGACACCCCCCCGCCTACCGGCACCGACTACAAGAACGTCAAGACATCGGGGACTGTCGCACCGCTGGGGCCCTCGCCGGTCGCCCCGGCCCCATCCGCATCGGCGGGCAAGCCCGGCATGCCCATTGCCGATTCCCCCGCCAACCGCAAGTCCGTCTGCGATAGCCTGACCCATAACATGGACTTGCTCTCCGGCTCCGGTCCCTTGTCCATCGATGACAAGAACGGCCAACGCGTGGCCATGGACGACACCCGCCGCCGGCAGGAATTGTCCACCGCGCAGGATCAATACAAGCAGTACTGCAGCAAGTAGGGCCGCCGCGGGCTCGCCGGCCCTATAATTGACGGTTCCACGCCCCACCGGACCCGTCATGCGTCTTAGCCAGTTCCACCTCAATACCGTCAAGGAAGTCCCGGCTGAGGCCGAGATCGCCAGCCACCGGCTGATGCTGCGCGCGGGCATGATCCGCCGCCTGGCCGCGGGCCTGTACACCTGGTCGCCGCTGGGCCTGCTGGTATTGCGCAAGGTCGAGGCCGTGGTCCGCGAGGAAATGCTGCGCGCTGGCGCCATCGAGATGCTGATGCCCTCGGTGCAGCCGCGCGAACTTTGGGAAGAAACCGGACGCTGGGAGAAATTCGGCCCGCAGCTACTGAAGATGCGCGACCGGAAAGAGCAGGAATACTGCTACGGGCCCACGCATGAGGAAGTCATCACCGACTTTGCGCGCAATGAGCTGCGCAGCTACAAGCAGCTGCCGCTGAACTTCTTCCAGATCCAGACCAAGTTCCGCGACGAGATCCGCCCGCGCTTCGGCGTGATGCGTGCGCGCGAGTTCCTGATGAAGGATGCGTATTCCTTCCATCTCACGCCCGAGTCCCTGGCCGAAACCTATAAGGCGATGTACGACGCTTACACGCGCATCTTCAGCCGCCTTGGGCTGAAGTTCCGTGCCGTGCAGGCCGACACCGGTGCCATCGGCGGCAATGCCAGCCACGAGTTCCAGGTGCTGGCCGACGCCGGCGAAGACGCCATCGCGTTCTCCGACGGCTCGGACTACGCCGCCAACATCGAGAAGGCCGAAGCGATGCCGCCCTCCGGCGAGCGGCCTGCGCCGTCGGCCGCGCTCACCCGCGTGGATACCCCCACCCAGAAGACCATCGACGACGTCGCTGCCTTCCTCAAGGTTGCTCCCGCCCAGTGCGTGAAGACCATCCTGGTCAAGGGTCGCAGCGGCCTGGTGGCGCTGTGCGTGCGCGGCGACCACGAAGTGAACGAAGTCAAGGCAGCCCACCTGCCGGAGCTTCCCGATACGTCGGAACTGGCGTCCGAGGCGGAGATCCTTGCCGCTACCGGCACCCGCCCAGGTTTCATCGGCCCGGCGGGCCTGCCCGACGACATCCCGGTGATCGTGGACCATGCCGCCGCGCAGCTGGCCGATTTCGTCTGCGGCGGCAACGTCGACGGCACCCACTACACCGGCGCCAACTGGCAGCGCGACGCACGCATCAACCGCGTGGCGGACCTGCGCAAGGTGGTCGAGGGCGATCCCTCGCCCGACGGCCATGGCACGTTGCGCGTGGCCCGCGGCATCGAAGTGGGGCATGTGTTCCAGCTTGGCGAGAAATACGCCCAGGCGATGAACGCCACGGTGCTGGACGACGCCGGCAAGATCCGCGTGATGTCCATGGGGTGCTACGGCATCGGCGTCAGCCGCATCGTCGCCGCCGCCATCGAGCAGTGCTACGACGAAGCAGGCATCCGTTGGCCCGAGCCCATGGCACCATGGCGCGTGGCCGTGTGCGTGATCAACCCCAAGAACGACGCCCAGGTAGCCCAGGCGGCCGAGGAGCTTTACCAGTCGCTCCGCCAGCAGGGTATCGACGCCGTACTCGATGACCGCGGCCTGCGCGCCGGCCAGATGTTCGCCGACATCGAGCTGATGGGCATCCCCCACCGGGTCGTGGTAAGCGAACGGGGCCTTGCCGCAGGCAGCTTCGAGTATCGCGCCCGCAGCGAAAGCGAAAGCCGCAACCTGCCCCGCGAGGACCTCATCGCCCTGCTTGGTTAAGTCGTGCCGGGTGTGTCATTAAAAGGGCGCCCTGGTGGCGCCCTTTTTCTTGGCTCGGGCGTGGTCGCAGGAGCCGGGGGCGGCCAGCCTCGTCGCTCCGGTTACACCGGCGCTTGGGAGAAGAGGCCGC
>NZ_DATHFX010000391.1:0-2746 GCF_035317885.1 Pinirhizobacter sp. | reverse complement strand
CCAGCAACTGGTCGGGCGTGGGCGGCGGGGCGGAGCTGCTCGAGGCAGGCGCGTCCTGGGCCAGGGCGGTGGCCGTGGCGAGGAAGAGGAGTGATCCAAGCAGCAGTTTTCGTAGATGCATCGGGGGATGATCGAAGCCAGCGAGGGTGAGGTCAATTGCGGGGCTGAACCTCGCCTAGATCGAGTGAAGGTGACGTGGCCTGGACCTAAGGCTATCCTCGGCCCCCTTTGAACCCGCAGGATGCTGGCCATGCGCAGGAAAGTCGTTGCCGGAAACTGGAAGATGCACGGTTCGCGTGCCATGGCGCGCGAACTGGTCGGCCAGATCCTCGCGGCCAGCCCCGGCGGCACGGAGATCATCCTGTGCCCGCCCAGCGTGTATATCAGCGAGGTGGTGCGGCTGTGCGAGGGCTCAGCCCTGATGGTCGGTGCCCAGGACCTGGCCGAGCGCGACGGCAGCGGCGCCTTCACCGGCGACGTCTCGGCCGACATGCTTTTCGATGTGGGCGCTCGCTGGGTGCTGGTGGGGCATTCCGAGCGGCGGGAATATCACGCCGAGACCAACGAGATGCTGGCCCGCAAGTTTGACTCGGCGCAGAAATCCGGCCTTACCCCCATTCTCTGCGTGGGCGAGACCCTGGCAGAGCGCGAGGCAGGCCGGGTCGAGGAAGTGATCGGCGAGCAGATCCACGCGGTGATCAGGGCCAACGGCATCGCCACCTTCGAGAACGCCGTATTGGCCTACGAGCCGGTCTGGGCCATCGGTACGGGCAAGGTCGCCACCCCCGCACAGGCCCAGGAAGTGCATGCATTCATCCGTAGCCAACTGGCGCGTGGAGATGCTAATATCGCCGGTCTCACCCGGGTCCTATACGGTGGCAGCGTCAAACCGGCCAATGCGGCCGAGTTGTTCGCGCAGCCGGACGTGGACGGTGGGCTGATCGGCGGTGCTTCCCTGGCCGCCTCCGACTTCCTGGCGATTTGCGCCGCGGCGCGCTAAGCGCGACCGGCAAGAGCAACTATGTTCATTATCTTCAGCGTCTTCTACATCCTGATTGCCGCGGCCATGATCGTCCTGATCCTGCTGCAGCGTGGCGCCGGTGCGGATGCCGGTTCCGGCTTTGGCGGCGGCGCCTCGTCCACCGTATTCGGTGCACGCGGCTCGGCCAGCTTCATGACCCGCGCCACGGGCGTTCTGGCTACCCTGTTCTTCCTGCTTAGCCTCGGCATGGGTATCTACCTCGGCCGCGGCACCACGCCCCAGCCCACGGCTGATCTGGGCCTGATGGGCGGCGCCTCGCCGGCAGCGGCCTCGTCCGCCAATGCCGCCAAGGCTGTGAACGACGTGCCCAAGCCGACCAACCCGGCGCCGGCCAACAACAACTCCGACGTACCCAGCGCCGCACCCGCGCAAAAGGACGTCCCGCCGGCTTCCCAGGAGCCCGCAAAGAAGTAAAATAGCGGTTCGAAAAGTTTAGCCCAGGTGGCGGAATTGGTAGACGCACTACCTTGAGGTGGTAGCGGTGAAAACTGTAGGGGTTCGAGTCCCCTCTTGGGCACCAATTGAAGGTTTCAGAACGGCTTATTCCGAATTGAAGTCACAGAGAAACCCGCTAATAGGCGGGTTTTTTTGTGCCTGAAGGGTGCCAAGCGGCCTCAAGGCGCCCCAGGGAGTCTGCTGGTACTTAGCGGCATTTCTGGCGGTACGTGGTTAAGATGCCGCCGAGCTGTCCAACAGATATCGGCGTCCGACCGAGCGCAACTCTGCATGGAGGTTCAAGTGAACGCTCAAAGTTTCACAAGTCAAAATACCCTTGAGGAATGTCTTGTGCGAACACAGGCGGGCAAGACGTCGGTGGACGAGTTCACTGAGGTGCTCCTAGAGTCGAAGGTAGTCGTGCTCTTGGACAATGAAATCAAGGGCGAGACTTGGGACAATTCATCACAGCCACTGGTTCTGAAAAGTCCCAGAGGTGGCGATGTCCTGGCCTTGTTCACGTCACTGGATCGCGCGACGCCTTGGTGCAAGCAAGTGCCGAAGTACGTTTTCGCGCTTGAGGTTGCATTTGCTTGGATCATCAAAAGCGTGGGCGGTCAAAAAATGGGTGTTGTCCTGAATCCGGGTCATCCCGTCGGTGTCGAACTCGCGCCTGAGAGAATTGCTGAGTTGCGTACGCGCAATCGACAGCCGACAGCCCTTCCTTGATTCCCATTGCGGATCTCCATGTTCGCTGCTGTCCTCAGTAGGTGTCGAAGTAGTTCAGGCGCGACGGTGGCCGACCACTTCGTACGAGATAACGCCCCGGTGCTTCAACGCACGCAGAGGTACCAACTGGTCCGCTGGCACGGAAAACAACCGGTTGTCGTCACCGGAGAAGACGTTTAGCCGGTCGCCGTCCAGCTTGAAACGAGGCTTTTCAACCGGTTCGAGCAGGGGCGTGTCGCCCGATGCCCAAAACGCGGCGCCGTCTGTCTCAATCACGAGGTAGGCAATCGCGGGTTGAGCGGAGAATGACCAGGCTTCAAAAACCCCAACTGCGTTTCCGTAGTGGTCGCGCTGTTGCCGGCACGCCCGGAGCAGTTCTGCGCAAATCTGGTTCCATGTTGCGCGGGCGGCTGCGTGGTCGGGGAAGAGCTCCCGCTTGTGGTGGTCCAGCCATAGTTTGAATGCATGTGCCTTGTCGTTCGGCAGGGGTACGTCTATGCGGTCGGTCAGGATACTGGTTTGTCCTTCCTCCAAGTCGGC
>NZ_DATHFX010000390.1:0-30149 GCF_035317885.1 Pinirhizobacter sp. | reverse complement strand
TGTCGCGACGATCCACGTCTTTGAGATGACGCGTGAAGTCGATTCAAAAGGGTATTTCATACTTCATCATCATCATCGCGTCGAAATGAGCATGCTTGGCGTGCATAGCGATTCGCTTCCCCGGCACTACACGGGCGACGTTCTTTCAGCCCTGTCCATAAGGCGAGACGGCGACCTCATAAGGGTCGATTTTGAGTCCCACATGGACAACGACGGCTCGATTTTATGCGAGCGCGTTCGATTGGTTAGCGTTGACCCATGCGATGGCGACGGGGTCGTTTGACCGGAATCCGCGCCTAGTTGTCGCCACCCGTAGCCCAGCCTTCTCGCGTACCACGCTGGTACACCTTGTCACCTTCCAGCACATCGCCCGCGGCATGCACTGGCCGCGTGGCCAGCTCCGCATAGAGCGGCGTGAAGTCCGGCCCGGTGGCATCGAACAGCTGCTCGAAGCTGTCGATCACGAAGTAGGTCTGCTGGTAGGTATCGATGCGGTAGCGTGTCTGCATCACGCGCGCCAGCTCGAAGCCGATGCGGTTGGGCGCTGGCGAATCGATGCTGTAGATGGATTCACCCTTGGAGCTCACGATCCCCGCGCCGTAGATGCGCAGGCCCGCGTCGGTGCGGATCAATCCGAACTCCACCGTGTACCAATACAGGCGCGTCAGGTTCATCAGCGCTTCGGGGCCGATGGCGTGGGCCTTCATGCCGCCGCGGCCATAGGCCTGCATGTAGTCGGCGAACACGGGGTTCAGCAGCAACGGCACGTGGCCGAAGAGGTCGTGGAAGAGGTCGGGCTCGGAGAGGTAGTCCAGCTGGTCCATCTTGCGGATCCACCAGCTCACCGGGAAGCGGCGGTTGGCCAGGTGGTCGAAGAACACTTCGTCGGGCAGCAGGCCTTCCACGGCCACCAGCTGCCAGCCGGTGGCCTCGGCCAGCACCTGGTTCAAATGATCGAAGCGGGGAATACCGCCATCTCCCAGGCCGAAGCGTTCCACACCCTCGAGGAATTCCGGGCAGGCATAGGCGGACAACAGGGCGCGCTGGCGCTCGTAAAGGATGTTCCACACCTGGTGGTCGGTGGCCGTGTAGTTGTCCCACGGCTGCTCGACCACGCCCGTGGCATACACCGGCACGTAACCGCGATCGGTTTGCTGGTGTTCGACGCGACGGGGGGTCTGCATGACGGCGGCTCGGTGGTGGTTTGGCCATCAGCTTAGCGGCGAATGCACGCAATGGGATTGTTTTATTGCATCGCATGGGGCATGTGGCGCAAGATATACGACATCAAAGCCACATTGACGCAATAAAGTGTCGATTTCCCTGGACAAGACCGACCTGCGCATTCTCGCCACCCTGCAAACCCAGGGCCGGGTGACCAACGCGGAACTGGCCGACATGGCGAACCTGTCGCCCTCGGCCTGCCTGCGCCGGGTACAGAAGCTGGAGGCGGAAGGGGTAATTGCCGGCTACGCCGCGCGTGTGGACCCGGCGGCGGTGGGCCTGGGGCTGCAGGCCTTCGTCCGCGTGCAACTGGAGAAGCACGACAACTCCAGCATCGAGGGCTTCATCGAGCGCGTGCGTGACTGGGAGGAAGTGGTCGACTGCTACGCCCTCACCGGCGACATGGACTACCTCATGCACGTGTACGTGGCCGACCTTGAAGGTTTCTCCCGCTTCCTCCTCGACCGGCTACTCAATGCGGCGGGCGTGGCCGACGTCAATTCAAGCTTCGTGCTGCGCACGGTGAAGCGTTCGGCGGCGCTGCCTCTGGCGGCTTCGCGCGCGGCTGGTTAATCTTGCAGGCTTGATGAACCCCGACGCTGCCAGCCAGGCACCCCCCGACCGCATGCGCCCCTGGCGCTACCTGTGGCGCATTCCGTTGCTCGTGCTGCACGTGTTGTTCGGCGTGCTGATCTGCGCAGCTGTCCTTAGCTGGTCTCAAGGGGTGATGAAGGACGGCCGCGAGCCCTTCGGCCACCGCACCATACGGCTGTGGTCCACCTGGCTGCTGCGCATCTTCGGCTTCCGCAGCCGGCGCTTCGGCAAGCCCCTGGCGGATCCGGTACTTTTCGTCGCCAACCACACCTCGTGGCTGGACATCGAGGTGCTGCACAGCCAGCGGGCGGCCTGCTTCGTGGCCAAGGCCGAGATCGCCGGCTGGCCACTGGTAGGCTGGATGGCCGCGCGCGGCGGCACCATCTTCCACCGCCGCGGCAGCAACCACTCGCTGGCCTCGGTGATGCAGGTGATGGTCGAACGCCTTCGCGGCGGCCGCTCCGTGGCGGTATTCCCCGAAGGGGGAAGCGGCTACAACGGTGTACTGCGCGTGTTCCACGCCCGCATCTTCCAGGCAGCGCTCGATGCCGAGGTACCCGTGCAGCCGGTGGCGCTGCGTTTTGCCAGGAACGGGCAGAGGGTGATCGACGTCGGCTTCCGCGAAGGCGAGTCGTTCATGGGCAATTTCCTGCGCATCCTGGGCGAGGCGCCGCTGGACGCGGAAGTCCATTTCCTGGAGCCCGTGCCCGCCAGCCCCGACGCGCGCCGCCGCATGGCCGAGGCCTCGCGCGCGCGCATCGAACAATCGCTGGGGCCGGTACCGGCTGCGGCAGGGGCCGGGGAACCGGCATGACCCTGCCGCGGGGGGCAGACTTCAATCCACCCTGGCCGCTGCGTAGCGGCCACATACAGACCATGCTGTCGTCGTCGGGCGTGCGGAGCTTCCTGTTGCCCAGTGCCGCGCACAAGGTGCGCGAGGGTGCCCAGAACGTGATGGTGGAAGGCGGTCCGGGCATCCGCCTGTCCGGCGCCTATACCGAGCAACGCACCGGGCGGGCTTCGCGAGGCCTGGCTGTGTTGTTCCATGGGTGGGAAGGCAGCGTCGACTCCACCTATGTGCTGCAGACCGGCAGCCGCCTGCTCGACGAGGGCTGGGACATCTTCCGGCTGAACTTCCGCGACCATGGCGACAGCCATCCGCTGAACGAATCGCTGTTCCATTCCTGCCGCATCGACGAAGTCGTGGTCGCGGTGGGCGAAATCGCCCGGCGCTGGCCGTCGCGCTGTATGGCCGTGGCGGGATTCTCCCTGGGAGGGAATTTCGCCCTGCGCGTGGCGATGAAAGCGCCGGCGGCGGGCATTCCGCTGGACTACTCCCTGGCCATATGCCCGATCATCGATCCGGCCGAGGGGCTGTTTTCCCTCGAGAAGGAAGCGCCGTGGTTCTACCACGCCTATTTCATGCAGAAGTGGCGGCGATCGCTGCGCATGAAGCAGAACGCGTTTCCCAACCAGCAGTACTTCGAGCTGGCCGAACTGAAGCAGAACATGCGCGACCTCACCCGGTCGCTGGTGCTGCGCCACACGGATTTCGACTCGCTGGAAAGTTACCTGGAAGGCTACTCGGTGGCCGGTGACCGCCTGCGCGGCATGACCTTGCCCGCCACCATCTTCACCGCCAAGGACGATCCGGTGATTCCCATCGGCGCGTTCCGCCAGCTGTCGCTGCCGCCGAACATCGAACTGGACATTGCTTCCCACGGCGGCCATTGCGGCTTCATCCGTGGCTGGGACATGACCAGTTTCACCGACGACTACATCGCCGCCCGCTTCAACGCGATCGCCGACGCCTGACCGGCGGCGGCGGGGTCACGGCGGCGGGGTCAGAGTTATAACTCTGACCCCCACCCCCTCCAACCCTTCCTTCAGTGCGGATGCGACAGCGCCGCCGCGGAGATCGCCGCGCCGCCGAGCACCAGGAACAGCACCAGGCCCACCAGCCACTGCAGCACCACCGCGATCACCACTGCCAGCGCGGTGTAGCCGGCCGATTTCTGCGGCGGGTTTTTCATCACCGGCGACATGCCCAGGTACATCAGGTAGATGCTGTACACGGCGCCGGCCACCGCCACCAGCCAGCCAATCCACGGCAGGATGATGAAGATGCCTGCCACCCAGGCGGCGGTGTAGGAATAAGCCACCACCTTCAGCGCCTGCACCATGTCCTGGCGGCCGTCGAAGGTCGACGCCAGGGCGTTGACGATCAGCGCCACCACGTACACCACCAGCAGGCTCAACGCGTAGGTGAGCACGGCCAGGATGATCCCCTGCGGGATCGGTGTGCGGATGGTGATGCCGAAGGCGCCGTTGCCGATCAGGCTATTGCGGATGAAACCCGCGATGGGCGGTATCGCCGCAAGGATGGCGATGTAGTTGAGATAGAGCCCCTTGATGGTCGCCGGCTCCGCTGCGATCAGCGGCCATTCGGTGCGTGGCGACGTCAGGATCTGCTTGACCCGGGTGATGATGCTTGCCTGATCCATACCTTCCCCTTCTTCCGGTTGAATGTTGTGCATCGCAAGATTTCCCCACTGGAGGAGTCTAGCCGAGCACGGCAGTTTCGCCACACCCGGCTACCGGACGATGGCAGGAGCGAGGGCGCCAGTAGTACCCTCAGCGGCCCAGCCGGCGAGAGTGGCCCTGATGCGCGCTTCCTTGATCATCATCCTGGGCCTCGTCGCCCTCGCCCCGGCGGCGTACGCCAAGCCTGAGCTGGACAAGCTCATCCTGCCGCCGGGCTTCCATATCGCCATTTACAGTGACGAGGTGCCCGATGCCCGCGAGATCACCGTCGGCGGCCATGGCACGGTTTTCGTTGGTTCCAGTGATGCCGGCAAGGTCTACGCGCTCACCGACAGCGACGGCTCGGGCAAGGCGAATAAGGTGCGCGTGGTGGCCAGCGGGCTGACCCAGCCCATCGGCATCGCCTTCAAGGGCGGCGACCTCTATATATCGGCGATCAGCCGCATCGTGGTGCTGCGCGACATCGAAAGCCACCTGGACGACCCGCCCAAGCCTGAGCTGGTGACCGACAAGCTCACCCGCGATACCCACCACGGCGGGAAATACCTTGCCTTCGGACCCGACGGCAAGCTGTACGTCCCGATCGGTGCGCCATGCAACGTCTGCGACCAGAAAGGCTACGCCAAGCTCACCCGCATGAACGCCGATGGCTCGGGCGTGGAAGACGTGGCGCTGGGCCTGCGCAATACCGTGGGCTTCACCTGGAACCAGGACGGCACGCTGTGGCTCACCGACAACGGGCGGGACATGATGGGCGACGACCTGCCCAGCGACGAACTCAACCATGTCACCAAACCGGGCCAGCATTTTGGTTTTCCCTACTGCCACCAGGGCGATACCCTCGATCCGGACTTCGGCAAGGGCAAGAAGTGCGCCGACTACACCCCGCCGGCGCTGAACCTCGGCGCGCACGTGGCGGCGCTGGGCCTGCGCTTCTATGAAGGCAAGGCATTTCCCAGCGACTACCGCCAGGTACTGTTCATCGCCGAACATGGTTCGTGGAACCGCAGCACCAAATCGGGCTATCGGGTGATGAGCGTGGACATCCAGGGCGATCGGGTAAGTGACTACAAAGTGTTCATCGATGGCTTCAAGCAGGGCGAGCAGGCCTGGGGGCGTCCCGCGGACGTCCAGCCACTGGCCGATGGCTCGCTGCTGGTGAGCGACGAGCTGGCCGGCGCGGTGTACCGCGTGACATACACCAAGGTTCCCGGCGCCCCCAAGACAGATGCACCGAAAAACGGCAAAAAGCCTGCAAAATGAACGCCCGCCGAGCGCGCGGCGGTTTTGCCCGCGCTTCGTTCACGCCCAGTGCGCGCGCACCGGGCGTTAATGGTTTGGCAAGACCGCGTGCCACTACTCTTTCGGTGGCTACGTGGCGAGCACCCCGCCCGGACTGGAGATTCCCATGAACAAGCAGGTCGAACCGGCCGTCGTCGCCGCCGCCAACACGGTCAGCGCCGCCGAACGCATCGAGGAGCGCGCCGAGCGCGTGAAGCAGGCCACCACCAGTGCGGTGGAGAAGACCAAGGACGCCGTGGATCGCGCCGCCGACAAGGTCGAGACGAGCTTGCACAGCGCCACCGACAAGGCGGCTGCCGGCGCCACCCATGCCACGGAAAAGGTCAACGAATACAGCGAACGCGCGCGTGAAGTGGTTGGCGATGCCCGTGAGCGCACCGACGAATGGCTGGAGACCGCCCGCGAATACATCCGCGAGAAACCGGTGCAGTCGCTGGCCATCGCGCTGGCCGCCGGCTGGGTTGCCGGCCGCATCCTGCGTCGTTGATCATCACGCACCTGTATTTGACCAAGCGACCAGGGGCGGCGGATGACTGATCCAGGAACTGCCGGCGTACCGCCGCCGGAAGATTCGCCGAGCCCGCCGGAACCGTCGTGGACGGCGGAGCTGGGCAAGCTTGCCCACGGGATCCGGCAGGTCTTCGGTAGCCACTTCAAGCTTTTCGGCGCCGAGGTAAGGCTGGCCAGGAGCGGCGTCATGATGATGCTGTTCATGGCGCTGGCCGCCACCACCTTCGCGGTGGCATTGGGCCTTACACTGCTGGCGCTGCTGGGCTGGGGTTTGGCCCAATGGTTCGGGTCATGGGCCTGGGCGCTGGGCGCGCTGGCGCTGATCCAGTTGCTGTTGTTGTTGGGCGCCATCACCGTCTTCAAGCGGTGTATGGGCTGGCTTGGCATGCCGGTGACGCGCGCGGAAGTGCGCGCCCTGGTGCACGAGGCGACCGAACGTGGTCGAAGGGAGGGGGCAGAAAATGAGCGTCTTCAAGAACATCGCCGCCGTCCGCCTGGCCCAGGCTGAGGTCCGTGCTTCGCGCGAGGCCGTGGCCGCACCGGCCGCTGCGCTCTATGCCAAGGGCTACGAGCATCCGTTGACGATCGTGTCCGCCGCGACCGGCGTCGGCGTGGTGCTGGGCATGCTCGATATCCATCCACTGCGCGTGCCGGGGCTGGTATCGGTACTCTCCGGCGGCGCGACGGAACTGGCCAGCCGTGCGGTCATGCTCGCTGCCGGGAGTTTCATGGGCAGCGGCGACGGCACCGATCCATGAGCGACCCGCAGGCGACACCGCTCACCCCGGCTACGCCCACCGTGGCCCCCGGCGCTGCGGTCTCGTCCAAAGCCCCCCTCCTTCGCGAACATCATCGCAAGCTCAACGGCACGTCGATCCGCCGCATCTCCCGGCACATGCGGTCGATCCGCATGGTGCTGCAGACGATGCTGTTCCTGGCCATCATTTACACGGTGACCATCGGCAAGCCGCTGTTGATCCCCCTCCTGCTGGCGGGCTTCATTGGCCTGGGGTTGAACCCCATCGTTTCGTTGGGCGCGCGGCTGGGTGTGCCGCGTTGGCTCAGCGCCTGCGTGGTGATGCTTGCCCTGGGCACCGCGGTTGGCGCCGGCACCAGCATGGTGGCGCCCGCGGCGCTGAACTGGTTCCACCAGACGCCCGAAGCCATGCGCCAGCTGGCGCCAAAGATCAAGCCGATGACGCAGCAGCTGGAGGCCGCCAGCCGTGCCACGCAAAACCTGGTGGGCGGCAATCCGCGTGCAGGGCAGCCGGCGGCGCCGGTAGCGGTATTCAGTTCATGGGATGTCATCACCGGTGCGCCGAAGGTGATGGCGAGCGTGCTTACCGTGGTGCTGCTGGTGTTCTTTTTCCTGATCTATGGCGATGAGCTGTTGCGGCGGGCGGTGGAGGTGTCGCCTACCTTCGCCCAGAAGCGGCATACGGTAAGCATCGTGCGAAGCATCCAGTCGGAGGTATCGCGGTATCTCTTGACCACCATGGCGATCAACGCCGGCCTGGGCCTGGTTACCGCGGCGATGCTCTACGGCTACGGCGTGCCCGATCCGCTGCTATGGGGCACGGTGGCCATGCTCTTCAACTTCGTGCCTTACGTGGGCGCCATTACCACCACCGTAGTGTTGTGCCTGGTAGGCCTGCTGCACTTCAACGACGCTGGCACGGCGTTGTTGCCCGCGTTGAGCTTCGCTGCGATCACCGCCATCGAGGGCAACGTGATCACCCCGATGATCCAGGGTCGCCGCATGCGGCTCTCGCCGGTGGCCATCCTGCTGTGGCTGCTGATATGGGGCTGGCTGTGGGGTATCCCGGGCGCGCTCTTGGCAGTGCCGATGCTCACCAGCGCCAAGCTGGTGGCCGCGCGGCTACGGGGTTGGGAGTGGTTCGCCATGATGGTGGTCCGCTAGACCCCGGGGCGGCGGCACGGCTTCGCGGCGGCCGGCATGGCTGCTATCGTCAGGAGAATATCCCGCGAGCGAATCCATTCGATGTCGACCGAGCCCGATCACCTCCGCCGCAGTCTTTCCAATCGCCACCTGCAACTGATCGCCATCGGCGGTGCCATCGGCACCGGGTTATTCATGGGGTCGGGGAAAACCATCAGCCTGGCCGGGCCGTCGATCCTGCTGGTGTATTTGATCATCGGCGTCATGCTGTTCTTCGTCATGCGGGCGATGGGCGAGTTGCTGCTGTCGAACCTCGAGTACAAGTCGTTCATCGACTTCTCAACCGACCTCCTGGGCCCCTGGGCCGGCTTCTACTGCGGCTGGACCTACTGGTTCTGCTGGATCATCACGGCGATCGCCGATGTGATCGCCATTGCCGCCTACGTGCAGTACTGGTTCCCGGGCATGCCGGCCTGGATACCCGCGGTGCTGTGCGTATTGCTGCTGCTTACGCTGAACCTGGTGACGGTGAGGCTGTTCGGCGAGATGGAATTCTGGTTCGCGCTGATCAAGATCATCGCCATCGTGGCGCTCATCATCACCGGCGTGGGCCTGGTGGCCTGGGGCTTCACCTCGCCCTCGGGCAATAAGGCGAGCCTTGCCAACCTCTGGAACGATGGCGGGTTCTTCCCCACGGGGATCGGCGGCTTCTTCGCCGGCTTCCAGATTGCCGTGTTCGCCTTCGTGGGCATCGAGCTTGTGGGTACCACGGCGGCGGAAACGGCCGACCCCGAGCGCAACCTGCCCAAGGCGATCAACTCGATCCCGGTGCGCATCATCATCTTCTACGTACTGGCCCTGGTGGCGATCATGATGGTCACGCCCTGGCGCCAGGTGCTGCCGGGCAAGAGCCCGTTCGTGGAATTGTTCGTGTTGGCGGGTATTCCGGCCGCAGCGAGCCTGATCAACTTCGTGGTGCTTACCTCCGCCACCTCCAGTTCCAACAGCGGCATCTTCAGCACCAGCCGCATGCTCTACGGCCTGGCCGAAGAGAACCACGCGCCGAAGGCGTTCTCGAAGCTTTCCAAAGCTGCGGTGCCCTCGCGCGGACTGATGTTCTCGTGCTTCATCCTGCTGTTGGGCGCGACCATGGTGTACGTGGTGCCGGACCTGGTGACCGCGTTCACCCTGGTCACCACGCTTTCGGCCGTGCTCTTCATGTTCGTCTGGTCGCTGATACTGTTCGCGTACATCGCCTATCGTCGCAAGCGCCCCGAACTGCACGCGGCATCGAAGTACAAGATGCCCGGCGGCGTGTTCATGTGCTGGGCGTGCCTGGTGTTCTTCGTGTTCGTGCTGGTGTTGCTGACGTTGCAGGCCGATACGCGCGCGGCGCTGATGGCCAGCCCGGTATGGTTCGTGTTGCTGGCGATCGGTTATGCGGTAAAACGAAAGAGCGTTGCCGAAAACGGGCATTAGACATAAGGCTCCGCCAAGAACGTCGCCACTTGTAAAACCTAAAACGGTGGGTGTTTACTAAATTCGGATCTTTAAGCGGATGTCATCCGCCCAGACGACGGATTCGATTGGGGGGAGAAAATGGCTGCCTGCGTTCGTCGAAGTTCGCTGCTTGCAGCAGCGTGGTTGCTGTTGACCACACTATCGCCTGTAAACGCAGCGGAACGAGTCACCTACTACTACACAGATAATCAAGGGACCGTTCTCGCACTTACCGATTCGAACGGTTCGATCGTTACCGCATCTGACTATCGTCCTTTTGGGACCAAGGTACTCGGTACCCCAAGCAGTGGCCCTGGTTATGCCGGCCACGTCGATGAAGCGGACAGCGGATTCGTTTATATGTCCGCCAGGTACTACGACCCCTCTGTAGGCCGCTTTTTAAGCGTCGATCCGAATGCCCCTACTGCAGCACAAACGACGAGCTTTAACAGATACGTCTACGGCGGCAACAACCCAAGCACATTTGTTGATCCAGACGGTAGACAGTACATACCTGCTTCTGCTTATACACAAAATTCTGCACTTTCGGATATTGAGGCTACAAACCATCTGGTCGGCGCAAGGGTCGGTGCCGCGGTGGCGATGATCTGCGCCTGTAATCCCTACTATCAAGCGCCACTAGGAAGTGGCGAGGTGCAGAGTGTAAGTTCTCCATTGGAGAACATTGCAGGCGCCGGGATCGAAGCAGCAGGTTCCAAGGCTGTTTCGACAATCGCTACCAAGCTGACGACGACGCTCTATCGCGCGCTCGTCCTCACAAGCTTCTCAGTACGCAAAAATGGCGACCCAAGCTTTCGGTGACCCCGCATACACAACTGTGAGTACAACGGCTTCGAAGAGCTTGCTGCAATCGATTGGATCGCAATCAGTAGACGGCGGCATTACCAGCTACACCATCAAGAACCCTCAGCTTCAATATTTGCAGCCTTCAATCATGAATTCCATGGATCTACCTTCCAAATGAAACGGATTGTCCACGGACGCTTATCACTGCGGTTCCTGACCACCGAAGAAGGTGGACGACGGGGGGCGGTTGATGCTCCAGCCTACGGTTACCGACCTACCGCCGAAATAGATGGGAAGTTCCTTGACATAAGGATCGTGCCCGCCATTCGAATGGAGCTTGGCCCGACCTACGAAGTCGAGGTGGCTTTTCTCGACATCGTCAACGCCCGCCCGCACCTTGCTGTAGGGCGGGAGTTAACTATATTGGAGGGAGGAAAAGTAGGGACTGCGACCATTCTTGAACTCGCCGATGGAGATCATCAAACCGACGGTTAACTGTAAGTGGGCTGGGGGGCTGGGTTGCGGGTCAGAGTAATGACTCTGACCCCATTTGCCTCGTCGATCGGGACGACCCCAGTAACGGCGCCTGAAGTTAGCGCGCCGCGACCTTCTCGCTGCCCGCCCAACCACCGCCCAACGCCTTGTAGATCTGCACGGCGCGCGTATTGATCGCCGCTTCACCCTCGGCCAGCTGGTCTTCCGCGGCCAGCTGCGTGCGTTGCGCGTCGAGAAGCTCCAGGAAGCTCGTCGAACCTTCCTTGTAGCGGATCTGCGCCAGGTCCGCGGCGCGGCGGCTCTGGTCGGCTTGTTCGATCAGGCGACCGACTCGCTCATGCTGGTGGTTGTAAGACACCAGCGCGTTGTCGACGTCCTCGATCGCCTGCAGCACGGTGCGCTGGTAGGTGGCGCGCGCCTCGTCAGCCCGGGCCTCGCTGGCCTTCACCCCCGAGCGCACGCGCTCGACGTTCAAGCCCGACCAGCTGATGCTGGGCGCGATGGACCACGCCCGGCTGTTGGCACCGCCGAAGTCATTGCTGCGGCCAGCCAGGAAGCCGACGAAGCCGCCGAGCGAGATGTGCGGGAAGTATTCCGCCTTGGCCACGCCGATGCGCGCATTGGCAGCGGCCAGGTTGCGCTCGGCGATGCGCACGTCCGGGCGGCGACGCAGTACGTCGTCAGCCGCGCCGATGGGCAGCGAAGTATCGATCGGATGGAAGCTTGCCGGGGAAAGATCCACTCCAAGCTCACCCGGACGTTCGCCCAGCAGTACGGCGATGCGTGCCTGCGAAGCGAAGGCATCGGCTTCCAGCGAGGGCAGGGCCGCCTCGGTCGCTGCCAGACGGGCCTTGGCGCTGGCCACGTCCTGCTCGGATCCGGAACCGATCTGCTCGCGGGCGGAGGTCAAACGCACCGTCTCGCGCTGGTTGTCGATATTGCGACGGGCCACGTCGATGCGCAGCTGCGTGCCGCGCAGTTCGAAGTAGTTGCGCGCCACTTCGGCGAACAGCGTGACCTGCGCATCCTGCAGCGAGGCCTCGCCGGCACCGACGTCCGCACGCGCCGCCTCCACCTGGCGACGGATGCCGCCGAAGAGGTCCAGCTCCCATGAGGCATCGAAGCCCGCCTGGTAGCTGGTGATGGTGGTGCGCTGGTCGGTGAAGCCCGGCTGTTGCTCCCTGGCGCGGGAATACGAGACGCCGGTTTCGAGATCGGGAATCTGCGCCGACTTCGCCGTACCCAGCAGCGCGCGCGCTTCACGCAGGCGCGCCCCGGCAATGGCAAGGTCGGGCGCGTTTTTCGCCGCCTGGGTAATCAATGCATCCAGCGTGCTGTCGCCGAACTGCGACCACCACTGGGCAGGTACCGAGTCGGGCGCCTGGGCGTTGGCATCGGCGCCGATCAGGGCCACCGGCTTTTCGACCGGCGCCTTGTAGTCGGGACCGACGCTGGCACAGCCAGCGGCGAGCAGGGCGGCGAAGATCGCCGTGTAACGGAACGGGGTATGCATCAGTGCTCTCCAGCGCCCTGCGCTTCAAGCGCAGCGTGTTCGCGGCGCAGGCGCCGGCGCTCGGCAGAGCGTTCGGTCCAGCCGCGGATGATGACGTAGAACAACGGGGTGTACAGCAAGCCGAAGAAGGTGACGCCCAGCATGCCGGCGAACACCGCCACGCCCATGGCATGACGCATCTCGGCGCCCGCACCATGCGAAGTGACCAGCGGCACCACGCCCATGATGAAGGCGAACGATGTCATCAGGATCGGGCGAAGGCGCAGCCGCGCGGCTTCCAGCACCGCGTCACGGCGCGACAGCCCACGGTCCTGCGCATCCTTGGCGAACTCCACGATCAGGATGGCGTTCTTGCAAGCCAGCCCCACCAGCACGATCAATCCGATCTGGGTGAAGATATTGTTGTCGCCACCGGTAAGGAAGACACCGGAGATGGCCGAGAGCAGCACCATCGGCACGATCAGGATCACCGCCAGCGGCAGCGACAGGCTTTCGTACAGCGATGCCAGCACCAGGAACACCAGCAGCACGCACAGCGGGAACACCACGACCGAGGTATTGCCGGCCAGGATCTGCTGGTAGGTCAGCTCCGTCCATTCGTAGGACATGCCATTGGGCAGGTTGTCCTTGGCCAGCTTTTCCATCGCTGCCTGGGCCTGGCCGGTGGAGAACCCCGGTGCAGCGCCGCCATTGATCTCGGCGGTGGGGTAACCGTTGTAGTGCTGCACGCGGTCTGGGCCCACGCCCTGCTTCACGGTCACGAACGAACCCAGCGGTATGGCGTCACCGGCGGCGTTACGCGTCTTCAGGCGCAGGATGTCCTCCGGCTCGTGACGATACGACGGATCCGCCGACACGTTCACCTGGTAGGTGCGGCCGAAACGGTTGAAGTCGTTCACGTACAGCGAGCCCAGGTACGACTGCATGGTTTCGAAGACGTCGGTGAGGTCCACGCCTTCGGCCTTGGCTTTCTCGCGGTCGACGTTCGCATCCACCTGCGGTACCGATACCTGGTAGCTGGAGAACAACCCCGCCAGCGCGGGCGTCTTCTGGCTGGCGCCGATCAGGCCCTGCGTCTGCTTGTAGAGCTCCTGGAAGCCAAGGTCGCCACGATCTTCCACCTGCAAGCGGAAGCCACCGATGGTACCCAGGCCGTTCACCGGCGGTGGCGGGAAGATCGCGATGTACGCATCCTGCATCGCCGAGTACTTCTGCGTGAGCGCAGCCGTGATCGCACCGGCCGACAAGCTGGGGTCGCGACGCTCGTCAAACGGCTTCAAGGTCACGAACACGATGCCGGAGTTGGTGCTGTTGGTGAAACCGTTGATCGACAGGCCCGGGAAGGCCACGGCGCTTTCCACGCCCGGCTGCTTCAGCGCCACGTCGCTCATCCGGCGGATCACGCCTTCGGTGCGGTCCAGCGAGGCGGCATCGGGCAGCTGCGCGAACGACACCAGGTACTGCTTGTCCTGCGGCGGTACGAAGCCGGTGGGGACGTGGGCAAAGCCCGCGAAGGCCAGGACCACCAGGCCGGCGTACAGCACCAACGCGGCCGAGCCCTTGCCCAGCACGCGCTTGACGCCGCCAACATAGCCATTGGAGGCACGCACGAACAGCCGGTTGAACGGACGGAACACCCAGCCCAGGCCGCGCTCGAGCACGATGGACAGTTTGTCCTTCTTCGCGCCGTGGCCCTTGAGCAGGATCGCCGAAAGCGCCGGGCTGAGCGTGAGCGAATTGAACGCCGAGATCACCGTGGAGATGGCGATGGTGAGCGCGAACTGGCGATAGAACTGGCCGGTGAGGCCGCTTATGAATGCCGCCGGGATGAACACCGCGCACAGCACCAGTGCCGTGGCCACGATCGGCCCGGTCACTTCCTTCATCGCCGCCCGGGTAGCTTCCAGTGGAGGCTGGCCCAACTCGATGTGTCGCTCGACGTTTTCCACCACCACGATGGCGTCGTCCACCACGATGCCTATCGCCAGGACCAGGCCGAACAACGACAGCGCATTGAGCGAGAACCCGGCCAGGTACATCACCGCGAAGGTGCCGATCAACGATACCGGCACGGCGATCAACGGAATCACCGACGCACGCCAGGTCTGCAGGAACAGGATAACCACCAGCACCACCAGCGCGATGGCTTCGAACAGGGTGTGCACGACGGCGTCGATCGAACCACGCACGAAAACGGTGGGGTCGTAGACGATCTGGTAATCCATCCCTTGCGGGAAATCCTTCTTCAGCTCGACCATTTCGGCGCGAACCTGGTCGGAGATGTTGATGGCGTTGGAACCCGGGCGCTGGAACACCGGCACCGCCACGGCCTCCTTGTTGTTCAGCAGGCTACGCAGCGCGTAGCTGTTGGAGCCCAGTTCCACCTTGCCGACGTCACGCAGGTGGGTGACCGAGCCCTGCGGGTCGCTACGCACCACGATATCGAGGAATTCATCCTCGGTGGTGAGCCGGCCCTGCGTGTTGATGTTCACCTGGAAAGCGTTGTTGTTGGGTCCCGGCGGTGCGTTCAGGGCGCCGGCAGCGACCTGCACGTTCTGCTCGCGGATGGCCTTGATCACGTCGCCCGTGGTCATGTTGCGCGAGGCGAGTTTTTCCGGATCCAGCCACACGCGCATGCTGTATTCGCCGGCACCGAAGATCTGCACGTCGCCCACGCCATCCAGGCGCGCCAGCTGGTCCTTCACGTGCAACCGCGCGTAGTTGGACAGGTACAGCATGTCGTAGCGGTTATCGGGCGAGGTCAGATGCACGACCATGGTGAGGTCGGGCGAGCTCTTCTGCGTGGTCACGCCCAGGCGCTGCACTTCTTCAGGCAAGCGGGGCAGGGCCTGTGACACGCGGTTCTGCACCTGCACCTGGGCATCGTTCAAATTGGTGCCCAGGGCGAAGGTGACCGTCAGCGTCATCTGACCATCGCTTGTGCTCTGCGACGACGTGTACAGCATGTTTTCCACGCCCACGATCTGGGTTTCAAGCGGCGTGGCGACGGTTTCGGCGATCACCTTGGGGTTGGCGCCGGGGTAGCTGGCCTTGACCACCACGGTGGGCGGCACGACCTCGGGATACTCGCTGATCGGCAGCTTGAACAGCGAAATGCCGCCTGCGATGACGAGAAGCACGGAGAGGACGCCCGCCAGGATCGGGCGGTCGACGAAGAACTGGGCGATTTTCATGTCTGTGCCTTAGCGGCCGGCATCCGCGAGCGACGGGGATTTCGTCGTACGGTTGGCAACCTGCGGATCGGTGTCACTGCGACGGGAATCCATCGCGACGGTCTTGGGCGTCACTTCCACGCCGGGGCGTACGTGCTGCAGGCCGGATACCACAACGCTGTCGGCAGCCGTCAGGCCGTCGTCGACCACGCGCAGGCCGTCGACCAGCGGACCGGTCTCCACGCGGCGGTATTCGATCTTGCGATCCTTGCCCACCACGTAGACGAACTTGTTGCCAAGGTCGGTGCCTACGGCGCGGTCGTCGATCAGCGCGCGCGGACGGTTGCCGGCGCTACGCAGCTGGATGCGGGCGTACAGGCCCGGCGTGTAGGAGCTGTCGGCGTTGTCGAACACCGCGCGCAGGCGGATGGTGCCGGTGCCCGTGCGCAGCTGGTTGTCGACGAAGTCGATGTGGCCGGCATGCGGATAGCCCTGCTCGTCGGCCAGGCCCATGGAGACGTCAGGCGCATGGCCACGCTCGCGTCGCAAACGGTCGATCTTGAGGTAGGCCTGTTCATCCACGTCGAAGTAGGCGTACACCGGGTTCACGCTCACCACGGAAGTCAGCACGTCGTTCGGCGTCACCAGGTTGCCCGCGGTGATCAACGCGTTGGACACGCGGCCATCGATCGGCGCGCGCACCTCGGTGAACTCGCGGTTCAGCCGTGCGGAAACCAGTGCCGCACTGGTGGCCGCCACCTGCGATTGCGCGGTCACAGCCGCAGTCTGCTGGCGGTCGGCTTCTTCCTTGGACACGGCTTTCTGTTCGAGCAAGCGGCCGGCACGCGAGGCATTGGCCTGGGCTAGCGATAGTTCCGAGCGGGTCTGGGCAAGGTTGGCTGCCAGGCGATCGACCTCGGCCTGGTAGGGTCGGGGGTCGATACGAAAGAGCAGCTGGCCTTTCTTGACCAGCGCCCCCTCGGTGAATTCCACGGAATCCACGTAACCGCTGACCCGCGGGCGCAGCGCAATGGTGTCCACGGCTTGCAGCCGGCCGGTAAAGGAGGCGGCATCGTCCACCGGGCGCACCAATACCTGGGCAACGGTGACTTCAGGTGCCGGAAGGGCGGCCGCGGCCTGGGTGGGCGCCGGGCGTCCCAACCAGAAGGCCGATGCTGCCACCACCGCGGCCGCGGCCGTGGCGAATACGATCTTGGTCTTCATTTAACGTGCCCCAATGTTCTGGTCCGGAGAAATACCGGACCGGTCAGGTTAGTAACTGGGTCTTGCTCCGGCGGATAAAAGTCGGCGTAGAATCATTTGTCCTGTGACCAGCAGTCATCAATAGGCGAAGCGATGGAAGACTTTTCAGCGATTGCCGCGTTCGTACGCGTTGTCGAGGCCAAGGGCTTCTCGGCAGCCGCCCCAAAACTGGGTATGACCCCCTCCGGGGTGAGCCGGGCGATCGCCCGGCTCGAGGAGACCCTGGGTGTCAGGCTCTTCTTTCGATCAACCCGAGCCCTGCGTTTAACCGACGATGGCGGCGCGTTCTATGAACGATGCAAGCAGATCCTGATCGATCTGTCTGAAGCCACCGAGGCCCTGGGTGAATCGCGCTCATGCCCCTCGGGCAAGCTCCGGGTGGGCGTGGCGGTGTCCATCGGGCGCGCCGTGTTGATGCAGAACCTGGCCGATTTCGAGGAAAAGTACCCCGCGATCCGCCTGGACCTCTCCATGTGCGATTACCCCTACGACCTGAACGAAGAAGGCATCGATTGCGCCATCCGCATCGGCGACCTGCCCGATTCGAACCTGATCGCCCGCCGGCTGGGTTACCTGCGCAACGTGCTGTTCGCCTCGCCCGGCTACCTGGCAAAGCATGGCCGGCCCACCAGCATCGAAGACCTGCAGAAGCACCGCCTGATCCGCCATATTTCGCCCAGTACGGGCAAGCCCACGGCCTGGTGCCTGGAAACCAGCGAGGGCCGGATCGAGGTGGATTACGAGCCGCACATGATGATCAACGATGGTGAATCGGTGATCCAGGCCGCGGTGAACGACTTAGGGATCATCTACGCCCCGCACTGCATGGCTGCCGGCATGGTGGCCAAGGGCATGCTGGAAGTGGTGTTGCCGGAGCTGGTGTGCACCGGCTCCCCAGTGTGGATCGTCTATCCGCAGAAGCGGCACCTGTCCGCGCGCGTGCAGGCCTTCATCGGCTGGGTGGATGCGCTGTTCTCACGCACGAATGAGCCTGAGTGCGCGGTGTCCTTTGCCAAGGATCCACCTTCCGCCTATGCAGCCGAGGCGGCTGCAGCCGCCGCAAGGAAAGGGCGAACCGAAGCCACGACCGAGGAAGAGCCTGACATGGCGGTGGCCTGAGGCGTGGCCGATACGGACGTACTCACCGGGCGGCGCGCATTCATCCGTGCCGCCGGCACCGCCGTCGCCGCGCCTGTGCTTAGCTTCGGCGGTGGCGCCTTCGCGGCGGGTGCGTTTGCAGCCGTCGCGCCCAACGGCGGCAGCACCGCCGACGCGTCGTTCCACAGCGTTGTGTTCCCACCACCGCCGCTGGCGAAGCAACCCTTCCAGCTTCTGCCCACTGGTGCGATCAAGCCAACCGGTTGGCTGCGACGTCAGTTGCAGGTGCAGGCCGACGGCCTGGGTGGGCACCTGGACGAGACCTGGCCGGATGTCGGCCCCGACAGCGGATGGCTGGGCGGCAAGGGCGAATCGTGGGAGCGCGGGCCGTATTTCCTCGACGGCCTGCTGCCACTGGCCTGGCAGCTGGATTCCGAGCCGCTGAAGTCGAAGGCGCGCCGCTTCATCGACTGGACGCTCGACCACCCCTGGCCTGACGGCATGTTCGGCCCGCGTGGCAACGACGACTGGTGGCCGCGCATGGTGATGCTGAAGGTGCTGACCCAGTTCCATGAGCTCACCGGCGATGCCCGCGTGATCCCGTTGATGACGAATTACTTCGTGCACCAATTGCAGGCGCTGCCTGCGCGCCCCCTGCGCGACTGGGGCCGCATGCGCTGGCAGGACGAACTGGTGTCCGTGGTGTGGCTTTACAGCCGCACGAGCGATCCCCGCCTGCTGGAGCTGGCCAAGCTGCTGCAGGCCCAGGGCTACGACTGGCAGGGCATGTTCGCCAACTTCCCCTTCAAGGCGAAGGTGGATCCGGAGGCCATCAAGAAAGAGGCCGGTGCCGGTGATGCCTTCATGGAAGACATAGGGCTGCAGGTGCACGGGGTGAATAACGCCCAGGCGTTGAAGGCGTCACCGGTGTGGTCGCAAGTGTCAGGCAAGACCGCCGACCGCGAAGCCGTGCACCACCAGCTGGCCATGCTCGATCAGTACCACGGCCTGCCCAACGGCATGTTCTCGGCCGACGAACACCTGGCCGGACGCAACCCGTCGCAGGGCGTGGAGCTTTGTGCCGTGGTCGAGGCGATGTACTCGCTGGAACTGGCCCTGGCCATTACCGGCGACGCGGCCATCGGCGACCGCCTGGAGCGTATCGCCTTCAATGCCTTGCCCGGCACGTTCACGGACGACATGTGGGCGCACCAGTACGACCAGCAGCCCAACCAGGTGGAGTCGAGCCTGCACCGCCGGCCGTGGACCACCAATGGCCCGGAGGCAAACCTGTTCGGCCTGGATCCGCATTTCGGTTGCTGCACGGCCAACTTTCACCAGGGCTGGCCCAAATTCACCGCCAGCCTGTGGATGGCCACGGCCGATGGCGGACTGGCCGCTGCCGCCTATGCCCCTTGCGAGGTGGCGACGACGGTCCGTGGGGTTCCGCTAAGGCTCGAGCAAGCCACGGACTACCCGTTCCGACAGCAGGTAAGGATCACCCTGCATCCGGAATCGCCCGTCGCCTTCCCGCTGCGGCTGCGCATACCGGGCTGGTCGCCGCGTACGGCGATCAAGGTCAACGGCCAGTCCGTGGCCGCCGCAGCGCCCGGGAGCTTTGCCACGGTAGAGCGCAGCTGGAAGGCCGGCGATACGGTCGAGCTCGCCTTCGATGCCCACCCGGTGGCCGAAGCAGGCTTCAATGGATCACATAGTTTCACCTTCGGCGCCCTGGTCTTTTCCCTGCCTATCCGCGAGAACTGGGTGCGCTGGCGCAAACGCGGCCTGACCGCCGATTGGCAGGTGTACCCGGGCTCGCGCTGGAACTACGGCGTGTCGGCGGGCGCCAGGGCGGTTGCCAGCGAGCACGCCCTGCCCGTCTCGCCCTTTGCAGGGCCACCGCCGCTGACCCTCGCCGTCGAAGGCCGGCCGGTACCGGCATGGAAGGCCGAGGAGGGCGCTGCCGATCCGGTGCCCGCCCAACCGAAGGCCGCCGTCGATGAGCCGGCCACCATACTTACCCTGGTGCCCTACGCCGTGGCGAAGCTGCGAATCACCTCGTTCCCGGTGATTGCCTCACCTTCATAATTCTTCACTTGCCGAATCAGGCACTTCATTCGACGGCATGGCCTGATGGCCGAAGCGGCAGTGGGCCGCGCGCCGTCGGAGCCTTCAAGTGATGAAGTTGCCTGCCCTGGTCTTTTCCCCCGTGCTGGCCCTTGCCCTTGCGGCGGCCACGCACGCTTCGCCCCCATCGCAGCGCCTGGACCCGGCCCGCATCGCGGCCGTGGAGCCGAAGATCGCCGACAACACGTTCAAGGACATCACCAGCCTGCTGGTGGTCCAGGACGGCCGCACCGTGTACGAGCACTACTTCAACGGCAATGCCGCCGACACCCTCAACGACATCCGCTCGGCTTCGAAAAGCGTGACGGCGCTGCTGATGGGTGCAGCGATCGACCGCGGCCTGGTCAAGGGCGTCGACGCGAAGGTGTACGACTTCTTCCCCGAGTACCACGAGGCGGACGTGCGCAAGCGTGCCATCACCGTCGAAGACCTCATGACCATGAGTTCGATCTGGGAATGCGACGACGAGAACCAGTTTTCCACTGGTAACGAGGAGCGCATGTATGTCAGCGAGCGCTGGCTCACTTTCGCGCTGTCCCTGCCGGTGAAGGGCTTCGCACCGTGGATGACAAAGCCCGCGGAAAGCCCCTACGGGCGTGCGTTTTCATACTGCACGGCTGGTGCATTCACCGCTGGCGCCGTCGTCGAACGCGCTGCACACAAGCCCCTCTCGGCTTTCGCCGCCGAAGTACTGGAAAAGCCCCTGGGCATCAGCCACGTGCAATGGAATGTTTCCGCCGAGGGCATCGGCATGGGGGGCGG
Source organism: Pinirhizobacter sp. (assembly GCF_035317885.1). GTDB lineage: Bacteria > Pseudomonadota > Gammaproteobacteria > Xanthomonadales > Rhodanobacteraceae > Pinirhizobacter. The sequence continues at coordinate 9,337 of NZ_DATHFX010000390.1, read as the reverse complement.
TGGCACCCGTTACTCCGCGCGCGACTTGGCGAAGATCGGCCAGCTCGCCCTGGACGATGGCCGCTGGCAGGGTCGGCAGGTGATACCCGCCGCGTTCATCCATTCGATGCTTACGCCGCATGCCCAGGCCAGGGAGGATGCCGAGTACGGTTACTTCTGGTGGCGCTTCCACTTCAAGGCGGCCGGGCACGAGTTCGTGACCTGGGCAATGGGGGGAAACGGCGGCAACTATGTGTTCGTGGTGCCCGAACTGCATCTGGTAACGGTGCTCACCAGCCACGCCTACAACAAGAGTTATGCGCACCCGCAGTCGCAGAAGATATTCACAGATTATGTGCTTAGCGCGACGGCGGCGGCAGGTCCGCCGGCCGCCAGCTCGCATTGAGCACCTCGGCGCGCTGGCGCGCGACATCGGCGGCGATCCGGTCCAGGGCATGGGCAAACCCCGGATCGCCCGCCAGCTTGATGAACAGCGGCGACACCTGCAGGTAAGCCTGGTCTCGGTAACCGGCGTCGATCGCGCGGTTGATCGCCGCCACCGCCGCTGTCTTGCGGTCGCGTGAGAGTTCAAGCACTGCCAGTTCCAGGTACTGCGATGGCCACGGCGTGCCGCCCGTCAGCTGATGGTTGAACTCGTCGATGCGTTCGGCGATCCACGCCGGGTCGACACCGGCCGCGGCGTAAATGCCTACCAGCGTGGTGGGCAGGCTGGCCAGGGGTCGCAGGCCCGCAGCATGCTGGAAGGCGGCGTCCGCGGCGACGCGGTCACCGCGTTGCAGGGCCAGTTCACCAGACAGTAAGTCCAGCTCGACGTGCGGGGTGTTCCGCCCCTGTGCTACCGCCAGTTCCGAGGTGGCCTGGGCGAAGCGGCCCTGCAGGAACAGCGAACGCGGCCAGGCCAGGTTCGAGAACACATTGTCGGGATAAAGCCGGAAGCTGCGTTCCAGGCGCATCTGCGCGTTGGCGGTGAAGCCGAGCAATTCCAGTTCGCGGCCGATCTGCACCTCGCGGAAGCGTACCTTGCTGCCGTCGCCGCGCATCGACAGGTTCTCGTGCAGGGCTTGCGCCAGCAGGCCTTTCTCCTGGTGCAGGTAGGCCAGTGAAGCGCGCGTGGCGTCGTCGGCGGGATCCAGCTGCACGGCATGCGCATAGGCGGCCATGGCCTCGTCGATGCGGCCGGCGCAGTCCTGCGCATAACCCTTCGCCGACCATGCCGTGGCGCGGACCGGGTCGATGGCAAGCAGTCGGTTGGCCAGCTCCAGGCCGCGTTCGACGTCGTCGCGGTCGCCGTTGTAAAGGCAGGCGCGGGCGCTCATCGCGCGGCTCAGGCCCAGCATGGCGTCGCGGTCCAGCGGGGCTTGGTTCAGCGCATCGGTGTACAGCTCGATCGCGCGTTCGTTGTTGTCGCGCTGGCCGATTGCCGCGTAGTACGACGCACGCACCAACAAGGGGCTGCGTGGATCGGGCGGCGGCGTGCGTTCAGCCCGGTGCATCCAAACGTACGCCGCACAGGTGGCCGCGAACGCGCCGGCCACGCCCACCGCCAGCCACCAGGGCCACCGCCGCGGCGTGGTTTCCGGCAACAACGCCTCGCCCTCGATCCGCGGCATCGCCGCCAGCTGGTAGCCGCGTCCGCGTACCGACCGTATATAGCGTGGCTGCCGGCCTTCGTCTCCCATCGCCTGCCGAAGCAGCTTGATGCGCTGGGTCACGGTTTCTTCGCCCACCACTGCCGGCGCCCACACCTTTTCGATCAGCTCGTCGAAGCCGACCACGCGATCACCTTGCGCAAGCAGGAACGCCAGCAGGCGGAAGCTCAGTCCCGACACCGGAAGGACATCCTCGCCGCGCGTGACGCGCTGGCGTTCGGTGTCGATGCCAAGATCGAGCAGGCGGTACTGCATCAGCCACCGAACTTCAGGAAGGCCAGCAGGCCCACGCCCAGCACGATGCGGTAGATCGCAAAGGGCGTGAAACGATGGGTGCGGATGTAGCCCAGCAGCCACTTCACGGCGATAAAGGCGACCACCGCCGATACCACGAAGGCGACGCCGAGCGAGGTCCAGTTCTCATGCACGCCGTTGCCGTGGTGGAGCGTTTTGAAAAGTTCGTAGCCACTGGCGGCGTACATGGTGGGAATGCCCACCAGGAAAGAAAACTCCGTGGCTGCCGCGCGGTTGGTGGTGCCGGCCATCATCGCGCCGAAGATGGTGGCCATCGATCGCGACGTGCCGGGGAACAGCCCGGCCACCATTTGCAGCAGGCCCACCACGATGGCGGTACGCCAGGTGATCTCCGTGCGGTCGACGCTGCGGGCGGCCAACTGCTCGGCGGCCAGCATCCAGATGCCGCCGATCACCAGCGCCCAGGCGATCGGGCCGAGCGTCTCGGGCAGCCTGAAGCCCATCTTCACCGCAATGAAACCCAGTACCGAGGTGATCAGGAAGGCCACCGCGAGCTTGGCCAGATAGTCGCGGTTGGCGGGGTCGCGCCATTGCGAGACCAGTTCCCAGACCCGCCGCCAGTAGATGAAGGTGACAGCCAGGATCGCGCCGGCCTGGATCACCACGTTGAAGGTGTCCGACCGTTCGCCCAGCCATCGCTCGGCGATAAGCAGGTGACCGGTGCTGGAGATGGGGAGGAATTCGGTGATGCCCTCGATGATGCCGAGCAGGATGGAGTTGAGGAGGTCGCCCACGAAACGTTCCGGCAGGTAAGGGAAGCGGCCTAGCTTAAGGCCTTCGCGCCGCAAAGGGTTTCGCCCTGCGCTGCCGCGCGACATACTGGGGAGGCACGTCGTTGCAATGCCCCATAGTGGTGCAATCGCTGTGCAACGGCCCCGTCAAGTCATTGATGTACAAGAAGCTTGCGTTGGCACATCGATTGCTATGGACGCCCCATTCACCCACTAACCCGAGGTTTCGCCCCATGTCCTCCGTTGAAAACGTGCTTGACCTGATGCAGGAGCACGATGTCGAGTTCGTCGACTTCCGCTTCGTCGACGTGCTGGGCAAGCAGCACCACGTGACCTTCCCGGCCCATGCCGTGGATGCCGAGACCTTCGAGGACGGCAAGATGTTCGACGGCTCGTCGATCGCCGGCTGGAAGGGCATCAACGAGTCGGACATGGTGCTGATGCCCGACCCGGACTCCGCCTACCTCGATCCGTTCTCCCAGCATACGCAGCTGGTGCTTCATTGCGACGTGCTCGAACCCAGCACCATGCAGGCCTACGGCCGCGATCCGCGCTCCATCGCCAAGCGCGCCGAGGCCTACCTCAAGAGCACCGGCATCGCCGACACCGCGTTCTTCGGCCCGGAGCCTGAGTTCTTCATCTTCGATTCGGTCCGCTGGCAAAACGACATGGGCCGGGTGTTCTACGAGATCGGTTCCGAAGAAGCCGCCTGGAGCTCGCGCTACAAGTACGAGGGCAACAACACCGGCCACCGTCCCGGCGTGAAGGGCGGTTACTTCCCGGTAAGCCCGGTGGACACGCTGGGTGACCTGCGCGCGGACATGTGCAAGGTGCTCGAGTCGCTGGGCCAGGTGGTGGAAGTGCACCACCACGAAGTGGCCAATGCCGGCCAGTGCGAGATCGGCGTGAAGTTCAATACGCTGGTGAAGAAGGCCGACGAACTCATCACGCTCAAGTACGTGATCAGGAACGTCGCCCACCAGAACGGCAAGACCGCCACCTTCATGCCCAAGCCCATCGTGGGCGACAACGGCTCGGGCATGCACGTGCACCAGTCGCTGTCCAAGGGTGGCGAGAACCTCTTCGCCGGCGACCTCTACGGCGGCCTGTCGCAGACGGCGCTGTGGTACATCGGCGGTATCTTCAAGCACGCCCGCGCCATCAACGCCTTCGCCAATTCCTCCACCAACAGCTACAAGCGCCTGGTGCCGGGCTTCGAGGCGCCGGTGATGCTGGCCTATTCGGCCCGCAACCGCTCGGCCAGCTGCCGCATCCCGTATGTGTCCAACCCGAAGGGCCGCCGCATCGAACTGCGCTTCCCGGATCCGGTGCAGTCGGGCTACCTCACCTTCACCGCGCTGATGATGGCGGGGCTGGACGGCATCATCAACAAGATCGACCCGGGCGCACCGTCCGATAAAGATCTTTACGACCTGCCGCCGGAAGAAGAGAAGAACATCCCGCAGGTGTGCTCGAGCCTCGACTCGGCCCTCGATGCGCTGGACAAGGACCGCGATTTCCTCAAGGCCGGTGGCGTCTTCACCGACGACTTCATCGACAGCTACATCGCGCTGAAGATGCAGGAAGTCACCCGCTACCGCGCCAGCACGCATCCGCTGGAGTTCCAGATGTATTACGCGATCTGATCCTTAAGGGTTAACGCCCATAAGGTCGCCAAATGCCTTGCTGGTGCCTTGGTTTTCAAGGAATCTCGCCAGCAAGGCTTTTTTGCGTCCGCACGTTGGGAAAAAATCAACGACCATGCCGGTTTCCTGGGACACCGGTCTGCAATCTGCGTAAATTAGATCCCCAACCGGCAAACAATGTCCGCAAAGCAAAGGAGTGCACATGACCGAGGGCAAGGGTGAACTGATCCTCTACCGCACCGAGGACGGGCAGACTGACATCCACCTGCGCGCGGCCGATGGCACCGTCTGGCTTACCCAGGGTGAAGTGGCGGAGTTGTTTGAGACCACCAAGCAGAATGTGAGTCTGCACATCCGCAACATCTTGAAAGAGGGAGAGTTATCGGCTGAAGGAACTGTCAAGGATTCCTTGACAGTTCAAACTGAAGGCCGTCGTCAGGTCAGTCGACCTGTTCAGCTTTATAGGCTCGACCTGATTCTGGCAATTGGTTTCCGCGTGCGATCCCTGCGCGGAAGCCAGTTTCGCCGCTGGGCTGGTTCCACCTTGGAGGAGTACCTGGTCAAAGGCTTCGTGCTAAACGACCTGCGCCTGAAGGATGCCGAACGAGCCGACTACTTCGACGAGCTGCTGCGCCGCATTCGTGACATCCGAAGCTCGGAAAAGCGTTTCTACCAAAAGCTGCGCGACCTGTTCAAAATCAGCAGTAGCGATTACGACGGCACCGTGCAGACGGCCAAGACCTTCTTCGCCACAATCCAAAACAAGCTGGTGTTCGCGATTACCGGGCGTACGGCAGCGGAACTAGTCGTGGAGCGTGCCAATCCCAACGCAACCAACATGGCGTTGACCCATTGGTCTGGCGACCGGGTTCGCAAGTCGGATGCAGTGGTCTCAAAGAATTACCTGGGTCCCGACGAGCTCGATCAACTCAATCGATTGGTTACGATGTTCCTGGATTTCGCCGACGACCGCGCCTCCCGCCGCATCGAGACTCGAATGGCCGATTGGATCACACAGACTGATCGTTTCCTGAGTTTCAACGAACGCTCGTTGCTCACCGGTTCTGGCCGAATCTCCCGCGAACGGATGGAAGCCCTGATTAGCGAGCGCTACGCCACCTTTGATGCCCGGCGCCGAGCCATCGAGGTGCAGGCCTCCGAGCAGGAAGCCGACGAAGAACTGGAACAGCTGCAGGCGCAAGCAACGCGGCTGACATCCGGCAAGGACACAGACAAACCTTAATCCAAGAACAGAACTGTCCTTGTCCAGAAGATCCGGAATTTCTGCCACACCCTCCGCGACGACGTGATCTATCGCGCGCCATTAAGTTATTGAATCCCCGGCCGATACCGCTACTATCCAGCCACGCCTGAAGTGGCGCTTGCAGGGGTTCAACAGATGGGTTTGGCCAGGCGCATCGCCGGAGCGGTGTTCGTGCTGTTGTTGCTGGTGATGGGCATGGCTGCGTGGGGCCGTTTTCGCGCACCCAGCGCCGCCGAGCGCGATGCGCTGGAATTGCTACGCCTGGACTCCACCCCGTTGCCGGCGAAGAACGCCTGGCATGCCCTGTGGCTGCTCGATTACGTCATTCCCGCGGGTGAGCGCGAGGCGGTGTACGACCAGGATCTGGCCCAGTTGCGTGACCGCGCCGCCGCGGTACACGCGGGCAAGCCCGTACCGCCGTTCCGCAAGGCAGCCGATAGCCAATACGGCGCTTTGCCCAAGCTCACCGACGACGACCGCTCGGCGATCTGCCGCCCGGTTTCCCAGTGCCTGGCGCAGGTGCGGACCCATCCGGAGGCCACGCGCCTGGTGCTGACCCGCCATGCCGACCGATTGGCCGCCATCGCAGGCCTGGCGGGCATGGACTATCTCTGGAACGACATGCCGCCGGTAACGGGGGCGCCGGGTCCCGACATTGGCGACGTGCAGGCGCTCTGGCTTACCGCGGCAGCCTCGGACTTCGTCGAGGGCCGGCAGCAGGAGGGCCTGGCCCAGGCCTGCACCAGCGCGCTGACCATGCGCCGCCTGCACATCGGTAGCAACGACGCGCTCGGCTCGGTGATCACCGCACGCTGGGCCATCGAGGCCGGTGGCCTGGCCATGGACATGCTGGCGCATATGCCCGGCGACGCCCCGGTACCCGCTGCCTGCGCCACGGCGTTCGCGCCGCCCACCGACGCCGACGTAAATTTTTGCGAAGTTTCGCGCGCGATGTGGCGCGGCAGCTTTGGCAGCATGGAGAATTTCCCGGTGGTCAGCCATGGCACAGGGGGCGACGCCTGGTGGTTGCTCAGCCGCGACCAGACGCGCCGGCTGGCGGCGCCTGCGTTCGTGACCGCATGCAAGGCTGACGTCCGGGCGGCGGAACTGGCCGATGCGCGCCTGGCCGATGCCCTCCAGCCCCAGCCCACACCCGATTTCATCGACCGGATCGGCAATGTCCAGGGCGTGGACCTGGCCCTGGCTGGCGTGCCGAATTTCGTGCCGTACCTGCGGCGCAGCCAGGATTATGCCGCCACCTTGCGCATGTTCGGCACCGCGCTCTGGCTGCGAACCCTCAAGGGTGACTACCGCACCCTGGCCACCCGCGTGGCCGCGCGGCCGACCAGCCTCAATCCGCCGGGTTCGCGGACGATCAAGGCCGGTCCCGACGGGATCAGCCTGGAAATGGACCTCTACGCGCCTGCCGATGGCGAGCATCTGACCACGGTGCCCCTGCCGGTCCCCGCATCCTGATCTTGCAATGCCCCGGCATGCCGCCATCTGACGGGGCATGACTTCCTATTCCGTTCTCGACCTCTCCCCCATCATCAAGGGCGGCAGCGCCAGCGATGCCCTGAATAACAGCCGCGACCTGGCGGTGCACGCTGAAGCCTGGGGCTACAAGCGCTTCTGGCTTGCCGAGCACCACAACATGGCGGGCATTGCCAGCGCGGCCACGTCGATCGTGATCGCCCACGTGGCCGCGGCCACCTCGACCATTCGCGTCGGTTCCGGCGGGGTGATGCTGCCCAACCATGCGCCGCTGGTGATCGCCGAGCAGTTCGGCACGCTCGAGGCGCTATTCCCCGGCCGCATCGACCTGGGGCTGGGGCGTGCACCGGGCAGTGACCAGCTCACCGCGCGCGCCCTGCGCCGGGAATTGGGTGCCAGCGACGAGCGATTCCCCGAGGACGTTGCCGAACTGCAGCAGTTCCTGGGCGAGCCGCATCCGTTGCAGCGCGTGCGTGCGGTGCCGGGGCAGGGCTCGAATATTCCAATCTGGCTGCTGGGTTCGAGCCTGTTCAGTGCCCGATTGGCGGCGGAACTGGGCCTGCCGTTTGCCTTCGCCTCGCACTTCGCACCCGATGCACTGATGCAGGCACTGCATGTGTACCGCACGCTGTTCCGTCCTTCCGCGCAGCTGGACAAGCCGCACGTGATGGTGGGCGTGAATGCCTTCGTCGCCGACACCGACGACGAGGCCCGGTTCCTGTTCACCTCGTTGCAGCAGCAGTTCCTGAACCTGCGGCGCGGCACGCCAGGCCAGTTGCAGCCGCCGGTGGACACCATGGACGGCCGCTGGACGGAGATGGAGAAGCGCGGACTGGAGCACGCCATGCAGTACGCCGCGGTGGGCTCGTCCGCTACCGTGAGTTCGAAGCTTGCGGATTTCATCGCCGCGACCGGCGCCGACGAAGTGATGCTCACCGCGCAGGTATTCGATCATGCCGCGCGGTTGAAGTCGTTCGAGCTTGCCGCAGGCGTGATGAAGTCGCTCTGAGGGCCTAGTCCATCACCCAGCCGTGCGAGGCCAGCAGCGATTGCCCGGTCAGCGCATTGGACGGAAAGGCGGCCATGAACAAAGCCACGCGCGCGATGTCCTCGAGCGTGGTGAATTCACCATCCACGGTATCGCGCAGCAATACGTCGCGGATCACGTCTTCCTGGGTGATGCCCAGTGTTGTCGCCTGCTCGGGAATCTGCTTCTCCACCAGCGGAGTGCGCACGAAGCCGGGGCACAGGACATTGGCGCGGATGCCATGGGCTGCGCCTTCCTTGGCGATGGTGCGGGCCAGCCCCAGCAGGCCGTGCTTGGCGGTGACGTAGGGTGCCTTGAATTTCGACGCCACGTGCGAGTGCGCAGAGCCCATCATGAGGATCGAGCCACCTTTGCCCGAAGCGATCATCTGCCGCATCGCGGCGCGGGACGTCAGGAACGCGCCGTCGAGGTGGATCGCCAGCAGGCGTTTCCATTCGGCGTACTGGAAGTCCACCAGCGGCGCGATCACCTGGATGCCGGCATTGGACACCAGGATGTCCACCGCGCCCCAGCGCGAAGCTACCTCGTCGAAGCCCTGGTTGACCGCACCCTCTTCGGTGACGTCCATGGCAAGGCCCAGCGCAGTGCCATTGCCGCCGTCGATTTCGCCCGCCACCATCTCGGCCGCATCGCCGTCAAGGTCGGCCACCACCACGCGCGCACCAGCGGCATGGAAGGCCATGGCGATGGCCTTGCCGATGCCGCTGGCGGCACCGGTGATCAACGCGACCTTGCCGTCGAGCTCGCCCATGGCTTTCAGGCACCGATATCGCGAAGCTTCTTGCCGTGCATCAGCTTGCGCTCGATATCTTCAAGCGTGATGCCCTTGGTCTCCGGCACCAGCCAGAACGTTAGCAGGATGAACACGGCGTTGAAGGCCGCATAAAGCCAGAACGTCTGGCCCGGGCCGATGCCGTTGACGAGGGTAAGGAAGGTGTTGCCCACCACCCAGTTCATCGCCCAGTTGGTGAAGGTCGATACGCCGATGCCGAAGTCGCGGCCCTTCAGTGGCTGGACCTCCGAGCACAGCGTCCAGATCAGCGGGCCGGCCGACATGGCGAAGCCGATGATGAAGACCAGCAAGGTGCCGACGGTGAAGTACTGCTCGGCGCGGGTGGTGGTGCCGATGTGGATCATCGTGCCAACGACCGCCAGCGACACGGCCATGACCACGAAGCCGGTGTAGAGGA
>NZ_DATHFX010000389.1:0-5663 GCF_035317885.1 Pinirhizobacter sp. | reverse complement strand
GAGGTGTTGACGATGGCCAGGCTGCCGTCGGTGCGTTGCACGAGCCAGGTCCAGCCGGAACCGAAGTTGCCGACGGCCGACTTGGTGAATTCTTCCTTGAAGGCATCGAATGAGCCGAAGGCCTTGTCGATGGCGTCGCCGAGCTTGCCCGACGGCTTGCCGCCGCCCTTGGGGCTCATCGAGTGCCAGTAGAAGGTGTGGTTCCAGATCTGGGCGGAGTTGTTGAAGATGCCACCTGACGACTTCTTGATGATGTCTTCCAGGGCGGCGTTCTCGAACTCGGTTCCCTTGATCAGGTTGTTCAAGTTGGTCACATAGGCCTGGTGATGCTTGCCGTAGTGGTATTCGAGCGTCTCGGCCGAGATGTGCGGTTCGAGGGCGTTCTTTTCGTAGGGAAGCGGGGGAAGCTCGATCGCCATGATTTGCTCCTTAGCGGTGGCTGGGAAGAAACGTGGGGGACAGGCCAGTGGGGCCGGGCCGAACTGCTACAATAGCCAAATCCGTGCTAGTGAATGATGAATCTTTTCTATGGACGCCGTCGCGCGAATCAAGGCCATCGTGGCCGGCCATCCCATCGTGATCTTCATGAAGGGCACGCCACGGTTCCCTATGTGCGGGTTCTCCAGTCGCGCCGTGCAGGCGCTGGAAGCCGCCGACGCTACCTATCATGCCGTCAATGTGCTGGACGATCCCGAGATCCGTGCCAGTCTTCCGAAATTTTCCAACTGGCCCACGTTCCCGCAGGTGTTCCTGCAAGGTGAACTGATCGGCGGTTGCGACATCGTCGAAGACTTGCATGCAGCGGGTGAATTGAAGCGCATGGCCGCCGACGTCGCGGTCAACGGTCCGTGAGCGCGCTGCCCCTGGTTACGCTTCCGGCAACGCTGCCGGAGGGCGACCTTACCGGACGCGTGGTGATGGTCACCGGTGCCACCGGCGGCCTGGGCAGTGCCGTGGCGCGCGCGTGCATGCGCGCCGGTGCCACGGTGATCCTCGCCGGCCGACGCGTGCGGTTCCTCGAGAAGCTCTACGACGAATTGAAAGGCATCGGCCAGGGCGAACCCTTGATCGTGCCGGTCGACCTCGAATCGGCCACCCCTACCGAGTTCGAGGCGATCGCCGATGGTATCGGCAATGAGTTTGGCCGTCTGGACGGCCTGGTCCATGCCGCCGCGCATTTCGGTGGACTCACCCCGCTGTCCCAGCACAAGCCAGACGACTTCCTGCGCGCGCAGCAGGTGAACGTGGCCGCGCCCTTCGCACTGACCCAGGCTTGTCTGCCGTGGCTGGTGAAGTCCGCCGACAGTGCCGTGGTGTTCGTACTGGACGATGCCGAACTCACCTCGCGCGCCCATTGGGGCGGCTACGGAGTATCGAAGGCTGGGCTTGAACGATTGGCGACGATCCTGCACCAGGAACACGACAAGGGCGCGATGCGCGTGCATGCGGTGTTGCCCGCGCCGATGCGCACGGCCCTGCGCCGCGAGGCGTATTTCGGCGAAGACACCCTCAAGCACCCTACGCCCGAGGGCACGGCCTCGGCCATCGTCGCACTGCTTTCCGCCGCCGGCGGATTTGCCCGCGGCGCCACGCTCGACCTCCGTTCCACCCCGGCCTAAAAGGAACCGCACGCGTGGAGCACAGATGACCACGCTCTCGGCAGGCATCCTTCTGTTCCTGATCATGGATCCGCTGGGCAACATCCCGTTGTTCCTGGCCCTGCTGAAGGACGTTCCGCCCAAGCGCCGCCGTTACGTCATGGTGCGGGAACTGTTGATCGCCCTCGCGGTGCTGGTGGCCTTCCTGCTGGGCGGGCAGTACATCCTGAAGCTGCTGCAGTTGCGGCCTGAATCGGTGAGCATCGCCGGCGGCATCGTGCTGTTCCTGATCGGCATCCGCATGGTGTTCCCGCCGGTGGAAGGCGGCATTTTCGGTGCGGCGGGCGAGGGCGAGCCCTTCATCGTGCCGATGGCCATTCCCGGCATCGCCGGGCCTTCGGCGATGGCGGCGCTGCTGTTGTTGACCAACTCCCAGCCCGGCCGCACCGCCGAGTGGGGCCTGGCCCTGTTCGCCGCCTGGCTGGGCGTGGCGCTGATTTTGCTCAGTTCCACTTTCCTGTTCCGCTGGCTAGGCGAAAGCGTGCTGACGGCGCTCGAACGCCTGATGGGTATGCTTCTGATCGCCCTTTCGGTGCAGATGTTCCTCAGCGGGCTTACCGCTTACCTGCATATCGCTGCCTAGGCAGGTAGGTTGAAACGCATTCATGCGTTTCCTTTCACCGGCCTGTCATACTTGGCTACCAGCATGAGCGCCACACGAGGGAACCCATCATGCTCAAAGTCGAACAGGCCCTGACCGACCGCCTGCCGTGGCTCGAAAAGCATCCGCGGATCCTGCGTCCCCTGGCCGCGGTGCTCGAACGACTGGCCCACGAAGAGCGCTTCAACCACACGTTGCGCACCGTGGCCCCGGCTACCGGCTTCGACTTCGTCGAACGTACCCTCGACCACCTGCACGTCAGCTACCGCGTCGACGAGCGCGAGCGGGAAAACATCCCCGTCGAAGGCCCGCTGCTGGTGGTGGCCAACCATCCGCTTGGCATGACCGACGCCCTGGCGCTTATCAGCCTCATCGGCTCCGTCCGCCAGGACGTGCGCATCCTGGGTAACGATGCGCTCTCCGCGGTACCGGAACTGGGCCACCTGCTGCTGCCGGTGGACGTGTTCGGCAAGGGCGCCCGTTCGAGCATGCGCAACGTGTTCCGCGCGCTCGAGGAAGGCCAGGCCCTGATCATCTTCCCGGCGGGCGAAGTGTCCCGCCTGCGCGGTGGCCGCGTACGCGACGGCAAGTGGAACGACGGCTTTGCCCGTATGGCGCTGCGCGAAACCATCCGCGGCCAGAAGATCACCCCGCCGCCGGTGTTGCCCATTCACGTTTCCGCGCGCCTCAGCGCTGCGTTCTACGGGCTGTCGATGCTGGCCAAGCCGCTTTCCACCGCGATGCTGCCGCGCGAGGCTACCTCGCCGCGCGGCCAGCGCATCGCCTTCACCATCGGTGCTTCGGTGGGCGTGGAAGAACTCAAGGAGCGCAGCGGCGGTTCGCCGGAGCAAGCTGCGAAGCTGATGCGCCGCCATGTCTACCGCCTGGGCAACCGGCGCGGTTTGATCTTCGGCGGCCAGGCGCCCCTGGCGCACCCCGAACCCACCGAGCGCATCGTTGCGGACCTTGCCAAGGCCGAACTGATGGGCGAGCTCAGTGACGGCAAGCAGGCCCTCCTGCTTCAGGGCTCGCCCGACAGCGCCGCCTTGCGCGAGATCGGCCGCTTGCGCGAACTCACCTTCCGCCGAGTAGGCGAGGGCACCGGCCTGCGTCGCGACCTCGATATCTACGACGCCCATTACGAACACCTGGTGCTGTGGGATCCCAAAGCCCTGCGCGTCGTCGGGGCTTACCGCTTCGGCAATGGTTCGAAGATCATCGCCGGCCGCGGTATCTCGGGCCTGTATACCTCGAGCCTGTTCGACTATTCGCCGGCCCTGGAATCGCGCCTGGCGCAGGGCCTTGAACTGGGCCGCAGCTTCATTGCACCGGCCTACTGGCGCTCCCGTGCCCTCGACCAGCTGTGGCAGGGCATCGGCCTGTACCTTCAGCGCCACCGGGATCTGCGCTACATGTTCGGACCAGTGAGCATGTCGGTGAGCATGCCGCGCGAGGCCCGTGAGTGGATCGCCGCGGCGCACGAGCACTATTTCGGCGCCCCGGGCCTGGCTTCGGCACGCCAGCCATTCGTGATTTCTCCCGAAGTGAGCGACGGCGTCCGCGCGGAACTTGCGGGCCTGGACGCGGCCACGGGCCTCGTCCTATTGAAGAATCGCCTGGATGCGTTGGGCCAGACCTTGCCGGTGCTCTATCGCCAGTATGTCGACCTTGTCGACCCTAGCGGGGTGCAATTTCTCGGTTTCGGCGAAGATCCCGGGTTTTCCGGCTGCGTCGACGGCCTGGTGATGCTCGATCTGAATTCGCTCAAGCCGGCCAAGAAGGCCCGTTACCTCGGCAAGGAATAACGCTGGTTGAAAAATACCTGCGAATTTCGTCGTGAAGACGTGAATTTGTTACGAACCTGTCATAGAATCCCGTTAAAGTCACTTTAACAACTAGGCCCGCCGCCACAATACGGCGGGCCAATTGATTGTTTTAAATTGGGGAATCAATAACTTGCGGCTTCCACCCGTTGTCACACGGGAGGACCCGTGCGTGTTTTTTTCGTTTTTCCTTGCGAGCCACAGGGTCGATCGTTAATGAATAGCCGAATCCGCGCCAAACTCCTGCCTCTTGCCATTGGTACCCTCCTTGCCACGACCTCGGTCATGGCCCAGGAGACCTCCTCCACCATGAGTGGCCGCATCGTCGACGCTTCCGGCAATCCGGTCGCCGGCGCCAACGTGCAGATCGTGCACGAGCCCTCGGGCACCACCAAGGTCACCACTACCGACGCCGCCGGCCGTTACTCGGTGCAGGGCATGCGCGTGGGTGGTCCGTACGACGTGACGGCCACCAAGGAGGGCGGTAGCGCCCAGTCCCGCCAGGACAATGTGTTCCTGGGCCTGGGCACCGATACCCCGGTGAACCTCACTCTGGGCGCCACGGCGCAGCAGGAAGCCACGCAGCTGGCCGCCGTGAGCGTCTCCGCCGTCAGCGGTACCTTCAACTCGGACAACACGGGCCTGGGGACCAACGTGGGCGCCCGCGCGCTGAAGATGCAGCCCGCCCCCAGCCGCAACATCGCAGACATCGCCCGCCTTGATCCGCGCGTCAACGTCGACCACGGTACCGGTGCGATCTCGGCCAACGGCCAGAACGCCCGCCTTAACAGCCTTAAAGTGGACGGCATTGGCGTAGGCGATCCGTTCGGCCTGAATGGCAGCGGCCTGCCCACCGTCGGCTCGCCCGTATCGGTGGACACGATCGAGGGCTACAACATCTCGACCGCCAACTACGACGTGATCTCCGATTCCGTCGGCGCCGAAGTGAACGCGGTGACCAAGAGCGGCACGAACGACTTCCACGGCTCGGTGTACTACGCGTACAAGAGCGCGGACAAGATGGTCGGCGAAGCCGGCTGGCTGGATCAAAACCGCGACTACACCGAGTTCGACAAGAACTGGACGGCCGGCGCTACCTTCGGCGGCCCGATCATCAAGGACAAGCTGTTCTTCTTCGGCAGCTACGAGAAGGAAGAGATCACCGGTTTGTCGTCGGGCGCTGCCACTGGCCTTGATCCGGGCATCGCCAACTCCACCAGCAACAAGGTGTCCACCGGCGACCTCAATCGCATCATCGCTGCCGCCAACGGCCTGGGCCTGCAGCCGGGCACGATCAACGCCAACGGCGGCGACCTGATCGACAAGCGCTACCTGGGCAAGATCGATTGGAACATCACCGACGGCCACCGCGCCAGCTTCGCCTACCAGCAGACCAAGGAAACCAAGCCCAACCCGCAGGGTAACGGCGCCAGCACCATCGGCCTTTCCAGCTACTGGTACACCACCAACACCAACATCAAGAACTACACGCTGCAGTTGTTCGACGACTGGAACGATATCTTCTCGACCGAGACCAAGCTGGGCTACTCCGACTTCGACCTGTTCCGTTCGGTCGACGCG
>NZ_DATHFX010000388.1:0-4949 GCF_035317885.1 Pinirhizobacter sp. | reverse complement strand
CGCCAGTGGCAAGCCCGGCTTCGAAACCGGCGGCTTCGCGTCCAATGGCTACGGTGACTTGAGCCCCGGCCACTACAGCCTGCTGGCCTGCCTGTTGGTGGAGGTGGTGGCAACCTTCTTCTTCCTGCTGGTGATCATGGGATCGACCGCACCGACGGCGCCCGGCGGTTTCGCACCCATTGCTATTGGTTTCGCCCTGACCCTGATCCACCTGATCGCCATCCCGGTGACCAACACGTCGGTGAATCCCGCACGCAGCACCGGCCCGGCCCTGTTTGCCGGCGGCGCGTACGTCAGCCAACTCTGGCTGTTCTGGCTGGCTCCCATCGTTGGCGGCATGCTAGGCGGCATCGTCGCCAGGCTCCTGGGCGACACCCCGGCTTCCACCGACAAACCCAACATCGCCGCCAGCTAACCCCAGCGGCAAAGCCGGGGTCAGAGCTGATGCTCTGACCCCGCCAACGCTCCGAAGTATCATTCGCGCATGCCCAACGACGAAACCTGGATGCGCCGCGCACTCTCCCTGGCCGAACATGCACGCGATGCCGAAGGCGAGGTCCCCGTAGGTGCCGTACTGGTGCTCAACGACGAAGCAGTAGGCGAAGGCTGGAACCGCAACATCGGTACCCACGATCCCACGGCCCACGCCGAGATCGAAGCCCTGCGCAGCGCTGGTCGCAAGCTAGCCAACTACCGGATTCCCGGTTCCACGCTTTACGTCACCCTGGAGCCCTGCGCGATGTGCGCGATGGCCATCGTCCACGCCCGGGTGGCGCGGGTGGTCTATGGCGCCACCGATCCGAAAACCGGCGCCGCCGGCAGCGTGTTCGACACGCTGGTGTCCGAGCACCACAACCACCGCGTGGCCGTGGACGGTGGCCTCATGGCGGAGGAGGCTTCCTCGATGTTGCGAGACTTCTTTCGTTCAAGACGATGAAATTAAACACTTAGTTCGTCAGGAACGAGAGACCCTCGCCGCACGGTGCCTGCACCTTCAGGCTGAGCAGTTCGTCGGCCCGGGTACGTCCAAGGTTGAGGGCCGCGATGGGAAGGCCCCGCCGTGCTGCCTGCAGCACGATGCGGTAGCCGGAATAAACCATCAGCGATGAGCCCACCACCAGCACCGCATCGGCGGCATCGAGCCCCGCCTGCGCGTCGTCCACCCAGGGCCTGGGGATATTTTCGCCGAAGAACACCACGTCGGGTTTGAGCACGCCGCCGCAACAGGGGCAGGGCGGAATGGCGAAGGCGTCGAAGTCCAGGCCTTCCAGGTCCGCATCGCCATCGGGCGCACGCAGCGCGTCGAGGGAAACCCAATCGGGGTTCAACGCCTCAAGCTCCGCCTGGAAGCCATCGCGGTCCATCGAGTGCCGGCAAGCCAGGCATCGCACGATGTCCAGCCGGCCATGGAGATCCACCACATTCTGGCTGCCGGCCTTCTGGTGCAGGCGGTCGACGTTCTGGGTGACCAGGCGGCTAACCTTGCCGTGTTCCTCCAGCCTTGCCAGCGCCCGGTGCGTGGCGTTCGGCTCGGCCATGCCGAAGTAGCGCCAGCCCACCAGGCTTCGTGCCCAGTAGCGGCGCCGCGTGGTGTCGCTGCCGGTGAAAGCCTGGAAGGTCACCGGTGGCTTGCGCTTCCAGGCGCCGTCCGCGTCGCGGTAATCGGGAATGCCCGAATCGGTGCTGCACCCGGCGCCGGTAAGGACCAGCAGGCGCGGGTGGCGGTCGACGAAGGCTTCGAGTTGGGGATAAGGGCGGGTCACGGCTCAAGCATAAATAGGCCTTGAGCCGGCTGCTATCAAGGCTTGTGGTGCATCCTGCCGTCCTTGAACATCTCCGCCGCGCCCTGGTAAGCCGCAATGGCGTTCGTCACGTCGTCCTCTTCCACCGCTTGCACTGGCGTGACTTCACCCGTGCGGAAGTCCGGATTGACCTGTTCCACGCTTTGCTGGGTGGACAGCACGGTCATCCGGTCACCATGGATATAGCCCAGCTTCTGGTAGGTGGAGGGAAACGCCCGCTCGCGGCCGGGCTCGAGCGCCATCAGGTCGTAGCCGAAGAAGTGGCTGGTGTAACTGAAGTTGAGCAGGCCCAGCAGGGTGGGGCCGATGTCGATCTGCGACATCAAGCGGTCTTCGTGGCGCGGCGTGATCCACTTCGGTGCGTAGATCAACAGCGGGATGTGGTAGCGGTTCACCGGGATCGAGCTCTTGCCCGCGCTGGCGGCGCAATGGTCGGCGGTGATCACGAACACCGTGTCGTCGAAATAGGGCTTCGCGCGGGCCCGCTTGATGAAGTCGGCGATGGCCCAGTCGTTATAGCGAAGCGCGCCGGTGCGCGTGCCCTGCTTGCCCTGCACGCGCCCCTCGGGAAAGGTGAAGGGCCGGTGGTTCGACGTGGTCATGATATGCAGGAAAAACGGCTTGCCGTCGGCTTGCGCCTTGTCCATCTGCTGCAAGGCCAGGGTGTAGAGGTCTTCGTCGGCCACGCCCCAGACATTCTCGCTGTGGATGGTGATGTCCTTGCCGATCGCCGTGCGGTCGGCCACGCCGTAGCCGTTGTGGGCGAAGAAGTAGTTCATGTTGTCGAAATAGCCGTAGCCACCGTAGACGAACTTCGACTCATAACCGCGCTCATTGAAGATGTCGGCGAGCGAATACAGGTTCTCGTTGCCCTTCTGCTTCACCAGCGAATCGCCCGGCGTCGGCGGCACACTCAGGGTGAGCGCCTCCAGGCCGCGTACCGTGCGCGTGCCATTGGCATACAGGTTGGTGAAGAACAGGCTTTGCGACGACAGCGCGTCGAGGTTGGGCGAGACGTCCCGCGTGCCGCCCAGCGACCGCAGGTATTCACCGGAAAGGCTTTCCACGCTGATCAGCACCACATTGAGGTGCTTCTCGGGACCTTCGTGGGTGATCTTGCGGGCGATGTCGTTCGGATCGTTCGACACGAACTCAGCGTCGGGTGTCTTCAGCTGCTGGCGCAGGGTGGCGGCAACCTCTGCATCGGGCAAGGTCTTGTAGAAGTGCGGGTAGTCGAGCCGGCTGTTGCGGAAGGCGGCGACGAACTCGTAGATACCGTTGCCCGACAGGGCATCGACGTAGGCGTTGCCGCTAGTGTTCTTCGCCGCCGAGGTAACGCCGAAGGATACCGCCAGGGTGGCAACCAGCCAGGCCAGCACAACCAGGCTGCGCGCGCGGAAGCGGCTTCCGTCGTCCCGCGGGGCAAGCGTCCGGCGGGTGAGCCATATCACTACCAGCGCCACGATCGCCAGTTCCGTCATCCAGCGACCCACGGGATACGATTCGCGGATGTTGCCGATCACCTCGGTGGTATAGATGAGGTAGTCCACGGCGATGAAATTGAACCGCGTGGCGAATTCGCCCCAGAACGTCCATTCGGACAGGGCGATGAACATCAGCGTGTAGAGCCACGCGAAGCTGAAGATCAGAGTGAGCCAGCGCTGCACCTTCGACAGGTACACCCGCCGCGGCATCAGCCACAAATAAAGCAGCACGGGCCACGCTAGATACAGGAACACGATGAGGTCGTAGCCAAGGCCCAGGCCGAACACCCGGGGCCAGGACGTGGCCGACACGTCGGCACGCGCGGCTACCAGCAGCACGATGCGGATAACCAGCTGGATCAGCACGAAACACGCGCCCAGCCAGATCAACGGGCGAAAGCGTTGCCAGAGCGTCCGGCGATTTTCTTCAGACACCTTGGGAGGCTCCATGGGCATGTGCCCGGATAATCTACGGAATTCTAGGAATCGGCGCTTTGTTTTTCCTTTCGATGAAAGTTACTGACCGGCGCCGGGATGAGCGTTATTTGAGCTTGCTTCGCTGGCAGGACGAGGGGCCAAGGCGCAAAATCGCTCCCGCCGCCCTGATGCGGCCCACCTTAAAACGCCTGATCGGGGGAAAACATGGATATCCGGATCATCGTAGCTGATGACCACCCCGTCATCCTGGCGGGCATCAGCGTTGCCATTCGCCAGGCCGGGGTGGGGCAGGTGGTCGGCGAGGCCACCTCGCCGCAGGGCCTGCTCGACCTACTGGCGCATACGCCCTGCGACGTGCTGGTGACCGACTACCGCATGCCGGGGGAGGGTCAGCGCGACGGCCTGGGCCTGATCGACGATATCCGGGCGGCATGGCCGGCATTGCCCGTGGTGGTGGTTACCGCGGTGATGAATGCCGCCCTTTACCGGGAAATGATCGACGCCGGTGCGACCGGCTTGGTCGACAAGACCAGCGACGTGAATGAGATTCCCCAGGCGATCCTTGCTGCCCACCGTGGGGACCGTTACCTCAGCAAGAACGTCGACGCGCTGGCCGGCAGGCGGCGGTCCATGGACATCCGGGTGGCCACGCTCGAGGATCTTTCCCCACGCGAACTGCAGATCCTGAAACTCTTCAGCGAAGGGATGAGCGTCACCGAAATCGCCCGCTCCACCTCCCGGGGGATGTCCACGGTGAGCCAGCAGAAGACCAGTGCCATGCGCAAGCTGGGACTCACCAGCGACGCCCAGATCTTCGATTACGTGCGTTCCAGGCGCTCGGATTGAGAAATATTCCAATCGCAATGAGTTACTTTAAGTAATTGAAATAACACAATAAATATGGGTCGACCGGGCAATCTGGTTGACCCATTTTTGTGCCTGGGGAATTTGAGCTTTCTTCCATGTCTCCCGCAGCGCCCTCCGACGAGGATGCGTTCGCCGACAGGGTTTTCTGCCCTGCCGGACGCCTTCGCAAGTACGTGGGACAACCCGGCTCGATGGACTCGAACCAGCCCACGCGCACCTCGGCGTCCAGGACGGACTCCCCCTTGTGAATTGCCAGTGCGCCGTGCAGCGCACGACATTCATCGCAATCGGGAATAACCATCATGAACACCATCTATCGCATCGTCTGGAACGTGACCCTGGGTAAGTGGGTCGTCGC
>NZ_DATHFX010000387.1:0-7692 GCF_035317885.1 Pinirhizobacter sp. | reverse complement strand
CCGCTTGCGGACCCGTTCTTAATGCAGTGGTGATGTCGGTGAGCGACTACTCTTCGCGTCAGGAAACTCTCTACCTGTTTGGCAATGCGGCCAACGCAACGCGCTTGCAGGCCGCAATGACGCAGGCAGATGCGTCCCTTCCCGCGGGCGCGTGTATCTTGGTACCGCCTACGCAGGCCAGGGTTGTCCTTGCGGATCATCAATCTGCCGGTTCAGGTAAAACGCTGCGCTGATCAGTGCCAGGTGGGTGAAGGCCTGCGGGAAATTTCCCACCAAGCATCCGCGCGAGTCGAACTCTTCGGAGAACAGGCCCACGTGGTTGCCGAAGGCGAGGAGTTTTTCGAAGTTGATCTCCGCCTCCTCACGGCGGCCGGCGCGGGCCAGGCATTCGACGTACCAGAAAGAGCACGCCGCGAAGGCGCCTTCGGGGCCAGCCAGGCCATCGTCGCCGGCGTAGCGGCGCACCACCAGGCGGTCGGCCAGTTGCTCCTCGATGGCGGCCATGGTGGCGAGCCACGCCGGGTCCGTGGCGCTGATGAACCTCACCAGCGGCATCATCAGCATCGCGCTGTCGACGTCCGTGCAGCCGGGTGTGCGCACGAAGTGGCCGACATCGGGATTGAAGAAGTCATCCCAGATATTCTTACTCAATGCATTGCGCGCCGTGATCCAGCGGTCAAAGGGCGCCGCCAGTGAGCGCTTGCTGGCCAGGCGAATGGCCCTGTCCACCGTCACCCAGCACATGACGCGCGAGTGCAGGTGTTCCTGGCGCCGATTGCGCATTTCCCAGATGCCGGCGTCGGCCACTTTCCAGTGCTTGCACACGTGGTCGACCAGACGAATCACCGCCTCCCAGTTGTCATGCGAGATCGCCTCGCCGTACTTGTTGGTAAGGTAAATCGAATCCATCAGTTCGCCATAGATGTCCATCTGCAACTGGTCGGCGGCGGCGTTGCCGATCCGCACGGGGCGCGCACCGCCGTAACCGGCCAGGTGGTCCAGGCTCACTTCATCGGGTACGTCGCTGCCGTCGACCGCGTACATCACCCTCGGCTGGCCGTCGGGTGATTCAGCCACCCGCTGGGCGACCCAGCGGTTGAAGGCGATCGCTTCGTCGGTGTAGCCCAGGCGCATCAGGCCGTAGACGGCGAAGGACGCATCGCGGATCCAGGTGGCGCGATAGTCCCAGTTGCGCTCGCCGCCATCGGTTTCGGGCAGGCCGAAGGTGGCGGCGGCAACCATCGAGCCGTGCTCGTGCGATACCAGCAGCTTCAGTAGCAGCGAAGAACGCTGCACGGCCCCGCGCCAGCGGCCACGGTAGGTGGAACGGCGTGCCCAGCGGCGCCAGAACCCGATGGTATGGACCACCATTTCGTCCGCCGCAGGCACGCCCGTGCCGTGTTCTTCGAACACGATGTCGGTGGTTTCGCCTTCCTCGATGGTGAACGTCGCCGTGGCGTCGCCGTCACCGGCGGAGATACGGAAGTTGGCGCGAAGCGCAAATGTTGGTGCGCCCGTCGTGTGGAAGTGCACCTCCTTGCCCTTGGCCTCGACCTTCGGCAGCTTGGTGGCATAGGCAGGGCGGGGCGCACAGCGCAAGCGCATGCGTACCTTGCCGCGATGCACGGCCACGCGCCGAACCAGGCGGCAGGCGTCGCCGCCCACCTGACCCAGCGGCGGCATCAGGTCGGTCACTTCCACCGTGGCGTCATCGCCCATCCAGCGAGTTACCAGCACGTTGGTATCAGGCAGATAGGTCTGCACCACCCGGGGGTTGTCGATGTCCGGCGCAAGCTCGAACACCCCGCCGGCATCGGTGTCCAGCAGGGCCGCGAATATCGTGGGTGAGTCGAAGCGGGGCCAGCACATGAAGTCGATGGCACCGTCGAGCGTCACCAGCGCGACGGTGGCAAGGTTGCCGATGATGGCGTGGTCGGCAATGCTGCGGTTTTGCGCGATGGCCACGGGCGCCGCGGCGGGGCGGGGTGCCTTCCGGCGAGAGGGCCCTGCTTTCTTCTTTGCCATGGTTCGGCCTTGGCTCGCGGTGCCGCCATCAAACAGGGTGGGGCGTGATTGTTGGATAAACGCCCGGTGTCCGTTCAGTCGCCTGGACGCGCCACGGTTATGTCAGATCGTGGAATGATGCTGGGACCCACCACACGCAGAGCCCACGCATGAAGACCATCGGCCTGATTGGCGGCATGAGCCATGAATCCTCGGCGGAGTACTACCGCCTGGTGAACCAGGGCATGAAGGAGCGCCTGGGCGGGCACAACAACGCACGCAGCGTGATGGTGACCGTCTGCTTCGACGACATCGTACGCCTGCAACAGGAAGGACGCTGGGACGACGCGGGCCAGTTGTTGGCGCAGGCGGCGGGACAGGTCCAGGCCGCCGGGGCGGATTTCGTGCTGTTGTGCACGAATACGATGCACGAGGTGGCCGGGGCGATCGAGGAAGCGCTGCGCATTCCTTTCATCCATATCGTCGATCCGACAGCGCACGCCCTGAAGACGGCCGGCATCAAACGCGTGGGCCTGCTTGGCACGCGCTTCACGATGGAGCGTCCGTTCTATATCGATCGCCTGCGTGACAAGCATGGGATCGAGGCGATGGTTCCCGGTACTGCCGGGCGCGACGCGGTGCATGCGTTGATCTACGATGAACTGTGCCATGGCGTGATCAGCGAGCCTGCCCGCGAGGCCGTACTGCGCGTGATCGATCAGCTGGTGGAACGAGGCGCACAAGGCATCATTCTTGGCTGCACGGAGTTGACGCTGCTGGTGCAGCCAAAACACACGACGACGCCGTTGTTCGACACGGCCGGGTTGCACGCGAACGCGGCCGTTGAGCTCGCGCTTGCGTAGTCGGCACCCAGGGTGCGGGGTCAGAGTATTCACTCTGACCCCCAATGGCGGGTGTCGTCCGTCGAGCATGCTACAGGGATGTTTAATCCAAAAAGAAAAGCGACGTCTAGTTTGTCGAACGTCTGGATTTCACGCGACATTAGGCTCGCTGAACGCCTCGATCTCACCCTTGAAGGCCTCGAGCGGCACGCAGCTGCAGAACACGTTCTTGTCGCCGTACACGTTGTCCACGCGTGCCACCGGCGACCAGTACTTCTGCAGACGCAGGCTTTCCAGCGGGAACGCCGCCAGTTCGCGCGGGTAGGCATGCTTCCACTCGCTAGCGGTCACCTGGGTGGCGGTGTGCGGGGCGTGCTTGAGCGGGTTGTCTTCGCGGTCGAGCTTGCCTTCTTCCACGGCGCGGATTTCGTCGCGGATCTGGATCATGGCGTCGATGAAGCGGTCCAGTTCGTGCTGCGATTCGCTTTCGGTGGGCTCGACCATCAGTGTGCCGGCCACGGGGAAGCTGAGCGTGGGGGCGTGGAAGCCGAAGTCGATCAGGCGCTTGGCCACGTCCTCGGCGCCGATGCCGGTGGCGTCCTTGAGCGGGCGCAGGTCCAGGATGCACTCGTGCGCCACCAGGCCGTTACGGCCCATGTACAGCGTGTCGTAGTGCGCTTCCAGGCGCTTGGCAATGTAGTTGGCGTTCAAAAGCGCCACCTGTGTGGCCTTGCGCAGGCCCGAGGTGCCCATCAACGTGATGTACATCCAGCTGATGGGGAGGATGGACGCTGAGCCAAAGCTGGCCGCACTGACCATGCCGCCCTTGCCCTCTTCGCCGAAGGCGCGCGGCAGGAACGGGGCGAGGTGCGACTTCACGGCGCACGGGCCGACGCCCGGGCCGCCGCCGCCGTGCGGGATGCAGAAGGTCTTGTGCAGGTTCAGGTGCGAAACGTCCGAGCCCCACTTGCCCGGGCGCGCCACGCCGACCAGCGCATTCATGTTGGCGCCGTCGGTATACACCTGGCCGCCGTGCTGGTGCACGATGTCGCAGATCTCGACCACGTCTTCCTCGAACACGCCGTGCGTGGAAGGGTAGGTGATCATCAGCGCCGCCAGGCGCTGCGAGTATTTCTCGGCCTTGGCTCGGATGTCGCCGACATCGACGTTGCCATTCGTATCGCAACGGGTGACTACCACTTCCATGCCGCACATCTGCGCCGAGGCCGGGTTGGTGCCGTGGGCCGATTCAGGAATGAGGCAGATGTCGCGGTGGCCCTCGCCACGCGAGCGATGGTATTCGCGGATGGCCAGCAGGCCCGCGTACTCGCCCTGCGCGCCGGAGTTGGGCTGCAGGCTCACCGAATCGTAGCCGGTGCATTCCACCAGCATCGCTTCCAGTTCATCGATCAGCTGCTTGTAGCCGGTGGCCTGGTTGGCCGGGGCCAGGGGATGGATGTTGGCGAACTCGGGCCAGGTCACCGGGATCATCTCGGCGGTGGCGTTGAGCTTCATGGTGCACGAGCCCAGCGGGATCATGGTGCGGTCGAGCGCGAGGTCCTTATCTGCCAGGCCGCGCAGGTAGCGCAGGAGTTCATGTTCGCTGTGGTGGGTGTTGAACACCGGGTGTTGCAGGTACGGCGTGGTGCGCAACAGGCCTGCCGGCAGGGCGTCGGCGATCTTGCCGTCCAGGGCGTCTATATCGGTAATGTGAGCGTTGAAAAGCGCAGCCAGCGCGATGACATCGTCGCGCGTGGTGGTTTCATCCAGGCTGATGCCCACAGACGATGCGTCGATCGTGCGCAGGTTGATGCCGGCCTTCGCGGCGGTGGCGTGCACGGCGGCGGCGTCGATTCCAATGACGTGCAGTGTGTCGAAGAAGTCCGGCCCGACCGTTGCGCCGGCGTGGCGCAGCGACGCGGCCAGGATAGCCGCCAGCCGGTGCGTGCGTCGTGCAATGCGCTCCAGGCCCTCGGGGCCGTGGTACACGGCGTACATGCTGGCCATCACCGCCAGCAGCACCTGCGCAGTGCAGATGTTGGACGTGGCCTTCTCGCGGCGGATGTGCTGTTCGCGGGTTTGCAGGGTAAGGCGATAGGCGGGCTTGCCCTCCACGTCCACCGACACGCCGATCAGGCGACCGGGCATGGAGCGCTTGAAGACGTCGCGGCAGGCCATGTAGGCGGCATGCGGACCGCCGAAGCCGAACGGCACGCCGAAGCGCTGGCTGTTGCCAACGACGATGTCCGCGCCCCAGCTTCCCGGGGAAGCGATGACGGTAAGGGCCAGGAGGTCCGTTGCAACCGAGACCAGGCCGCCGCGCGCATGCACCGCATCAGCCAGCGCCTTGTAGTCGTTCACCTGGCCGAACGTGTTGGGGTATTGCAGCAGTACGCCGAAGCAATCAGTGCCGGCGGCGTCGGCATCGTCGCCCACTACCACCTCGATGCCGATGCCATCGGCGCGGGTGCGCAGCACTTCGATGGTTTGCGGGTGCACGCCCGCGGACACGAAGAACACCTTCGATTTGGCCTTGGCCGAGCGGCGCGCCAGGGCCATGGCCTCGGCGGCGGCGGTGGCTTCGTCCAGCAGGGAAGCGTTGGAGATGTCCATGCCGGTGAGGTCGGCAACCATCGTCTGGAAGTTGATCAGCGCTTCCATGCGGCCCTGGGAGATTTCCGCCTGGTAGGGGGTGTAGGCGGTGTACCAGGCCGGGTTCTCCAGCACGTTGCGCAGGATCACGTTCGGCGTGTGGGTGCCGTAGTAGCCCTGGCCGATGAAGCTGCGGAACACCTGGTTTTTGTCGGCGATGGCGCGGATGCGGGCCAGGGCCTCCACTTCGGTCATGGCCGCTGGCAGAGCCAGCGCCTTGGGCGAGCGGATCGAAGCCGGGACGATGGCATCGGTCATCGCATCGAGCGAGTCGTGGCCCAGGACCTTCAGCATGGCGCCGATTTCAGCGTCGTTCGGGCCGATGTGGCGGTCGATGAAGGCGCCGTGGTATTCGAGGTCACGCAGGGATGGGGAGCGAGGCTGGGCCATGGGGATTCTCAGGGCATAGGGCAGCCGTGCCGTGCCGGCACGTGGGGCGCCCCTCTGTCCTTTTGCCTGAGAGTTTGGAAGCCTTCAGCGGCTTCGTGCACCTTCGGCGCCGGGTTTGACCGGTCTCTCCAGAGTGTTGCAACGGGGCGGTGGTATGGGAGCCTGAGCGATTACGGGCGTTGCGCCTTCGGCAGCGGCCTGTTCGGACCGCTTCTCCCACCGCGCCATGGCGGACGATTATACAGCCGCCGGGGGCCCAGGACTCAAGAATTCTTGATAGGAGCCGTTATCATCCACGGATGGGGGCCGCCCCTTGGCAGGCCGCGAAATTCTTCATGACTGGACATTACAACCTCGCGCTGGTGGTCTGTTCCATGCTCGTGGCCTTCCTGGCCTCGTACACGGCACTGGACCTGTCCGGACGCATTGCCATGGTCAGGACGGCCCTGGCCCGGCAGGCCTGGCTATGCGGCGGAGCGCTGGCGCTTGGCGTGGGCATCTGGTCGATGCATTTCATCGGCATGCTGGCCCTGCGCATGCCCATTGCCATGGGCTTCGATTTCAAACTCACCGCGGTGTCGGCGCTGATCGCGGTGGTCGTGTCCTACTTCGTGTTGCTGCTGGTGGCCACGCAGCGCCTGAGATGGCCGCTCTTGACCGTGGGCGGGATTGCCCTCGGGCTTGGCATCGCCGGCATGCACTACACCGGCATGGCCAGCATGTTGATCATGCCGGGCATCGTCTACGACCCATACTGGTTCAGCGCCTCGGTGCTGATTGCCATGGGTGCCTCGATCGCTGCGATCGGCGTTGCCCACGCGCTGAAGGACAGCCGCCAGAGCCAGTTGGCGTTCAAGCGTGCCACCGCCGCGGCGGTGATGGGATTTGCCATTGCCGGCATGCATTACAGCGGCATGGCCGCCGCCCACTTCGCACCGGGTTCGATCTGCGGCGCGGCGTCGGACTTGAGTCCCAACGTGCTGGCCCTGGTAGCGGGTGTAATCAGCACGGCGATCCTGGTGGTGGGGCTGATGCTTTCGTACCTTGAAAGCCGGTTGCATCGCGACACGCAAAGGCTGTCGGGCTCCATCAACCAGCTCAACAGCCGCCTGCTTCACATGGCCACGCACGATCCTCTGACGAGCCTGCCCAACCGGGTGACCCTGGGACGGCGCCTGGAACAGGCGATCGAGGAAGCGCGCCAGCAGAACACCGAAGTGGCGGTGCTATACGTCGACCTGGACGGCTTCAAGGCGATCAACGACTCCCTGGGCCATTCCTTCGGCGATGAATTGCTTCGCGCCGTGGCCGGGCGTTTGTCGTCGGGCCTGCGCCGCGGCACCCTGGCGCGCGTGGGTGGCGATGAGTTCGTCGCCGTGGTCGAGCGCCTGGTGTCGCGCGATACCGCGATGCAGGTGGCCGAGCGGGCGATCGCCCGCATGCGCGAGAACTTCACCGTCAACGGTACGTCGTTGCGGGTGACGCCCAGCATCGGCATCGCCTTCTACCCGACCGATGGCGAAACGGTGGACGAGCTTATCGCCAACGCCGACGTTGCCATGTACGGCGCCAAGGAAAGCGGCCGCAACGGTTTCCGCGTGTTCGAGATGGACATGAAGCAGCGCTCCATCCGCATGCTGGATATCCAGCGCGGGCTGCAGACGGCCACCGAGGACGGCACGCTTTCGGTGCATTTCCAGTCCAAGCACGACGGCCCCAGCGGCAAGCTGACAGGTGCCGAGGCACTGGCCCGGTGGACCCACCCGGTGCTCGGGTCGGTATCTCCACTGGAATTCATCGGCGT
>NZ_DATHFX010000386.1:0-2051 GCF_035317885.1 Pinirhizobacter sp. | reverse complement strand
GACGCCGAAGCAGTTCTTCGGACGACCGGAAGCGACAGTGAAGTTGCTGCTGAACAGCCAGCGCTCGGACGGCTGGAAATAGCCGAACGCCTTGATCACGTGCGTGCGATCGTTGGGCAACGGCCCATTGGCGCCCATGGTGATTTCAGGCGAGTCCCAATCCTGCGTCACCGAAGGATCGAGCTGGCCGATGTCGGACTTCAGCAGGCCCTCCGAGTTGCCGTAGCTGCGCGAGAAGATGTACTGCAGCTTGCCGTACCATTGGTTGTTGAAGCGATGCTCCAGGTAGGTGTCGAGCGCGTAGTAGCGACGCTTGAGGTCAGGAAAGCCCAGTTCCTTCTTCGACAGCCGGATGTCCTGGTAGTCGCCATTGCCCGTCATGTCGATGCGGAAGGTGTTGGACTGGCCCGGGTTGAAGATGAAGCAGCGATCGATGTTGGCCTGGCTGAAGTCCACGCCATTGGCTTCGGCATGCCGCGCGAAAGGCCGCGCATCGCAGAAGTCGTCGATGGAGCTGCGCAGCTGGCGGTAGGTGGCGCGGGCACCAAAGGCCCAGTCGGACGACAGCTGCTTGTCGAAGCCGAGGATGAACTCGTCCTGGTAGTAGGCCTTGAGGTTGCGCGCGGCCACCTGCTTCGGATCGGGCGTGCGCCCGTCGGCGCCATTGGAGTAGCTGACGCTGGAGATGGGGGTGACGCCGGTAGGCACACCGGTCACCGGGTCGACGCCGTCGAAGGTGAACCATTCGCGTTCATACAGGGACGCCGACGCTCCGCGGATGGCCACGTTCGAGGGCACGGCCAGATGGTACCGCCCCGCGTTGGCGTACACCTTGAAGGATGAATCGCCCAAGACATCCCAGCTGGCGCCAACGCGCGGCGCCAGCTGGTGACGCTGCTTCACATACACCTGGCCGTCGCCATTGAAGTTCTTGAACTGCTCGTTGCGCAGGCCCAGGTACACAAGCCACTTGTCCGAGACCTGCCAGCGGTCTTCGATGTACTGGGCTTCCTGGTTTGTGCGTGCGCGAGCCTCGCTGATGAAGCGGCGACGAAAGACGACATCCGATCCATCGGACGGAAACTGGATATCAGGATAGGCAGCGACAATGTTCTTGATGACGTCCGGATCCGTCGGAACGGTCTGGTAGTTCCAGTAGTTGTTGCCCTCGTAGCGCGAACCACTGAAGGAATCGAGGAACTGGTTGTCCACGCCCGCCCGGAGGGTATGGCCGCCGATGGTGTACTGGAGGTCGGCGCGCCAGCTGCGCGTCTTGTCGTAGGCGCCAGGCGCGCCCAGCGAACCGCCGACGACACTGCAGCCGGTGATGGGGTTGGAGCCACGGTCTGTTCGCGAATCGGCCACGATCGGGCAGTCGCGGCCCGTCGCGCTGGTGGGGGTGTCCATGTGGTTGCTGCGGCTGCGGCCGGCCAGCACGTTGAGCGTGAGATCGTCGCTGAGGTAGCCGGTGTAGCGCGCGATGTATACGTTGCCGCCCGGTGCGGAGCCGGCGGTCGCGGAGTTCTTCAGGTACCTCTGGCCACGGTAGGCGCCTTCGGTGCCATCGGCCACGGCGTAGTCGTAGCGACGCGTGGTGTCCTCGGCGTTGTCGCCGATCGCGGTGAATTCGACGATGTTGCTATCGGTGATGTTCCAGTCCAGCTTGGTGAGCCAGCGCGTCGCCTTGCCCTGCGATTGATCAAGCGTGTTGGTGGCGATGCTCCCCTGCGAACGCGTGGCGTCGCGGGTGATGTCGGCGGCGGTGTAGAAGAACAGCTTGTCCTTGATCAATGGGCCGCCCAGGTACGCGGCATACTCGTACGACCACCCCTTGTTGTGGCTTCGGTCCTGGTACAGGCGCCCTTGCCGGTAGACGCTTCGCGGTGAGTCGCGAAGTGCCCGGGGGGTCCAGAACACCTGCGCGCCGCCCTTCCACGTATTGCCGCCGCGCTGGGTGACAATATCGACGACGCCGCCGGTGGAACGTCCGTATTCAGCTCCGTAGCCGCCGGTGTAAATCTGCTGCTGGTCGATGGCGTTGAACGGCAGGC
>NZ_DATHFX010000385.1:0-2755 GCF_035317885.1 Pinirhizobacter sp. | reverse complement strand
GCCACCTTGTCGCCGATCGCCTCGCGGGCGCCGTCGATGCAGTACATCGTGCCGAGGTTGCGGTTCAGCGGACCGTCGCGCACGTAGCCGACGGCATCAATACCGCGCACCACCGCCATGCGCTCGGCATCGGGACCGCCGGGATTGGCCAGTCCCCGCGGACGCTTCAGCCGTAGCAGCATCTGCCACCGCGAGCAGGCCGGCGGTGCCTGCACCGCGCCGAACCACGCCACCCGCACACGGCCCTGGAAGGTATTTGCGTCGAGGTTGCGCTCGATCTCAAAGACGAACCCCACGCTGTCGTGGTCGCGCACGGGGAGGCTCGCCATGCGGCCTTCGACCAGGAAATCCCTGCCCTCCAGCTCCACCGGCAGGCGCGCGGACATCGTAAGTATCCCCGCCACCGCGGCCACGACGTAGCCGAGCATCGCAAGGCCCACTACGGCGACGATCCACTTAGGGCGCGCTCCCTGGATCCAGGGTAGCCAGATACACAACAGGGCACCGGCAGCGCCAATGACCATCGCCATATGCATGGACGGCAACCGCGGCGATGCCTGCACCGCCAGGTTGCCGGAAAACAGGGCCAGGGCCACGACGAGCCACGACATCGACGGGCGCAAGGCGGCGTCCACACGGGAAACCACGAGGTTGCACGCCACGCGCCGGCCGTGTCTGCCGGGAGGCCACTCAACCGGGCGTGGGCGTCGCCTTAAGCGGTGACGTGCTGGTGCAACTCGCCGTTGGAAAGCTCCAGCGTCCGGTCCATGCGCGCAGCCAGGCGTGGATCATGGGTGACCAGGATGAAACTGGTACCGATCTCGCGGTTCAACTCGATCATCAGCTCGTACACTTGCGCCGCGTTGTGCTCGTCGAGATTACCGGTGGGTTCGTCGCCCAGCACGCAGGTCGGACGTGTTACCAGCGCGCGCGCCACCGCGCAACGCTGCCGCTCGCCACCGGACATCTCCGAAGGACGATGCCCCATGCGCGCGGACAGCCCCACCCGCTCGAGCAAAACCTGCGACTGTTTCGTGGCTTCGGTGATCGACACGCCGCGGATCAAAAGCGGCATGCACACGTTCTCAAGCGCGGTGAATTCCGGCAGCAGATGATGGAACTGGTAGATGAAACCCAGCGAGCGGTTTCGCACGCGGCCGCGCTCGGCGTCGGACAGTTTCGACAGCACCCGGCCGTCCACTTCCACTTCGCCGCGGGTGAGCGTGTCCAGCCCGCCGATGATGTGCAGCAAGGTACTCTTGCCCGAGCCCGAGGCGCCGACGATGGCCAGCGTTTCACCCTTGTGCAGGCTGAAACTCACATTGGAAAGCACGCCGGTACGCAAGTCGCCTTCTTCGTAGACCTTGGCGACGCCCGAGGCACGCAGCACGACCGGGACTGAAGCGGCGTCATTCATAGCGAAGGGCCTGCGCCGGCTGCGTGCGCGAGGCGCGCCAGGCCGGATAGAGCGTCGCCAGCAAGGCGAACAGGAAGGTGATCAGCGATACCCAGAAGACGTCGCGTGGCAAGAGCTGGCTGGGTAGTTCGCTGATGTAGTACACATCGGGCGACAGGAAAGTAACCCCTGTGACGGTTTCGATCCACTTCACGATCTGCGGCAGATAGGCCGATAGCAGCGAGCCTATGCCCACACCAAAAACAATACCGACCACGCCCACCAGCAAGCCCTGCACCATGAAGGTGCCCATGATCGACAGCGGCGTGGCACCCAGGGTACGCAGGATGGCGATATCGGCCTGCTTGTCCGTCACCAGCATCATCAGCATCGAGACCAGGTTGATCACCGCCACCAGGATGATCAGCGACAGGATGATGAACATCACCTTCTTCTCCATGGAAATGGCGGAGAAGAAATTCTGGTGGCTGTCGTACCAGGTGGTCACGCTATAGACCTGCCCCAGCTGGTCCACCAGCTCTCGCGCGACCGGCCGGGCATTGAACATGTCGTCCAGGCGCAGGCGGATGCCGGTGGGGCCGTCGAGGTCGGACAGTCGTTCGGCATCGTGGATATTGATCAGGGCGAGGTTCGAATCGAACTCCTGCATGCCCAGTTCGAAGATGCCGCTGACATGGAACTGGCGGATCGTCGG
This sequence comes from Pinirhizobacter sp., assembly GCF_035317885.1. Classification (GTDB taxonomy): domain Bacteria; phylum Pseudomonadota; class Gammaproteobacteria; order Xanthomonadales; family Rhodanobacteraceae; genus Pinirhizobacter. The sequence continues at coordinate 644 of NZ_DATHFX010000385.1, read as the reverse complement.
CAATGATCCGGCCACCGGCGACGACCTGAAATTGGGTACGACCACGGTGACGCGGTCGCCCACGTTCACGCCAAGGTTCTGCGCCAGCTCCTTGCCCAACACGATGTTCCAGCCGCGGTCGGTGAGGTCGGTGAGCTTGCCCTCGACCATTTTCTGGTCGATGTTGGACACTTTCGGCTCGAGCGACGGTTCCACGCCGCGTACCTGCGCACCACTGGAGCGAGGACCCTGCATGAACGACTGGATGTCCACGTAAGGCGCGGCGCCCTTTACGTGCGGGTTGCCGTCGGCGATGTGCACGGCGCGCTGCCAGTCCTGCACGGTCTCGCCCACGCCCGACACCGTGGCGTGGGAAATGGCGCCCAGGATGCGCGTGCGCAGCTCCCGGTCGAACCCGTTCATCACCGACAGCACCGTGATCAGCGCAATCACGCTGATCGAAATACAGGTGATGGCTACGGTGGAAATGAACGAGATGAACTGGTTGCGGCGCTTGGCCCGGGTGTAGCGCAGGCCGATGAATAATTCGAGGGGTCTGAACATGCGGCTCAATCGCGGGATGGGTGGTGTCGCATCCGGCATCCGGTTGCGCCACCGCACCCGGCAGAGTGCCCGAACGCGCCGGTGGCGGCAAGGTGTCAGCC
>NZ_DATHFX010000384.1:0-11480 GCF_035317885.1 Pinirhizobacter sp. | reverse complement strand
AGCGCTGCCAGAAGCATCAGGCGCCGGAAACGCAACTGCTGCTCCGGAGCGCTTTCGCTCCTGGCCACGCGCAGGCTATCCATCGGGACGATACCTCGCTCCCCGCTCGCCTACCCCCTTGCCGCAACCGGCTTGCGCACGGTCATGGCCCCCTGTAACAGCGGCCCCGGTTACTGGCCCAACCATTGCGGGCGACCATATCGAGGCTACCCTTGTGTGGCAATGGCAAGACATGTCCGGCCAAAGAATTGGCCGAATTTGCACATAGGTCGCCCAGCTACAATAGTGGCATGGAATCGCCCCGCAAACCCGGACAGGCCCGCGCCGTCCAATACATCGCCCTGGCACGCGCCGCCTTGATCACCCTGCTGGGACTGCTGCTGGTATTCCGTGCCGTCGCCTCGCCGGACCCCGCCTGGCGTGTGACGGGAAGCGCCCTGGCCTTCGCCCTGGTCTTGCTGGGCACCTTGATGGGCGCCCGGGCGATGCGGCGACTGCAGCAACTTCGCGCCGGGCTCCCTCCGGGAAATACACCCGGCACGTAATCGGCACCGGCACCAGCGGACCCATGGGTTTCGACCCCGCTTCCGGCCGCCTGCAGCCCCGATGGCCGCCTTTGTCGATGCGGCGCAAAAAACTGCAACTCCTTAAGTACAGGGGAGTTCTGCCGATAACACAGATAAGTTGTAAATATCAGCATGATAGTTTGTGATCCAATTCACAGACTTTTGTATCTTTTCCTGACTCTGCGGGCACAATAGTCGCGACGGGTCATATCGGTGGCGCCACGGGGGACACGGGGCGCCTTGGGGCATTCGCATCGTCGCGGACACTCGTGGCGGGCACTGGCGGGAAACGTGGAGCGGATGAACAGACGGATCGGTCCGGGCTGGCAATGGCGTCGCATCTGGCTTGCGATGCTGCTGTTGTGCGCCGGATTCGAAGCCGTGCACGCCCAGGACCTCAACGGCGCGTGGCGGGAAGTACGTCCCGGCGACACGCCCGCGCAAGTGATTTCCGAATTCCGCGAAGGCCACCTGCTGCCGTTTTCGCCCTCGCGACTACAGTCGTTTCCCACCCAGCGCGACGGCGCCTGGGTGGTGTTGCAGATGCAGCCACCCTATATCGCCGACGACCGTGTGCTGCACGTGGACACGCCGCCAGCCGGCGCGGTCAGCCTTTACGCCAGTGGGCGCGCACCGGTGCGCATGGCCCTGGACGACTTCTCCAATGTGGTCCATGGCCACGGGCGCCTGGCATTCGTCCTCATGGCCGAGCAAAGGGCGGCCGACCCGATCCTGCTGAAGTTCGAACCGGCGCGAAGCATGCCGGCGCCGGTGACCTTCCGCATGCAGTCGTGGCCCGACTACCTCGATACCGACGCCGGCTGGCTGGTGTTCGCCACCAGCTGTTTCGCGGTGATGCTGGCCATGGCGGCGATGGCGCTGTGTTTCGCACTGATGCTGCGCGACATGCTGTTCGCCTGGTATGCCGGTTACCTGGTCTGCTACGTGCTGATCCAGGCCACCCAGACCGGTTTCATCTACCACCCGCTGGAACTGCAGTTCCTCTCGGGGCTGGGCGCGGTGATCGCCGGAGCCACCGTGGCCATCTCGGTAAGTTTCGCCGCGATCTTCCTGCTGCGTTTTGCCGAGATCCGGCAATACGTGCCACTGCTGCGCGTGCCGATCCTCGCACTGGCCTTTGGCATGCCCCTGGTGGCCCTGGCCCGGTTGACCGGCATCGAGGTACTGATGAGCACCAGCCAGGTGCTGACAGGGCCGTTGCTGATCCTGGGCTCCGCCCTGCTGCTGCTGGCCTCGATGATCGCCGCGGTACGCGGATCACGCTATGCCTGGTTCTTCCTTGTCGGGTGGACGCCATTGCTGGCGCTGACCTCGCTCCGCGCCATCCAGGTCAGCGGGTTGCTGGCCGATGCCTTCTGGTTGTCCGATGCGCCGCTGGTCGCCGGTGCCTTCGAGGCGGTGGTCCTGTCCGTGGGCCTTGCCGACCGGGCGTTGATCCTGCGCCGCGACCGCGACCGCGCCCAGGTGCTGGCCGACAACGACGCGCTGACCGGTGTGCTCAACCGCCGCGCGTGGAACGAAGGTGCCGATGCCCTGCTGGCCTCCAGCCCGCCGCGGCCATTGAGCGTGCTGTTCCTGGATCTTGACCACTTCAAGGAATTGAACGACTGCCAGGGCCATGCCGCCGGCGACCGGGCACTGATCGCCGTTGCCGACGCCCTGCGGGCGGAACTGCGCCCCGGCGACCTGCTGGGACGTTACGGCGGCGAGGAATTCGTAGCCCTGCTCGACGGCGTGGACGCCGACAACGCGGTACACGTGGCGGTGCGGTTGTGCCGGCGCGTGCATCGGCTGGAATTGAACGTGGGTACCAGCGGCAACCTGCTGACGGTAAGCATCGGCGTGGCCATGCGCAACGCCAGCGACAGTGTCGACGACCTGATCGAACGCGCGGACGCGGCGATGTATGCGGCCAAGCTTGCCGGGCGCAACCGCGTGATGCTTGAAACCCAGCTCCGCCCCGGTGCAAACCGCCGCCGGCCCGCCACCCAGCGGGCTGCGCAATCGGACTGAGCTAGGCCAGTTCCCCGGCGGCGGCCACGATGTCCGCCTCGCCCGGCAATACCAGCAAAGCGGCGCCGGCCAGCGGGGTGAACGTATCGGCACCGACCACGCGGCGAAGCGGCGTGGCACCGAAACCGGCCTCGACGATGGCAGTGATCACGCCCTCGCCCACGCCAGCGCTGCGACGGCCTTCGTCGACGACGATGATGCGCCTGGCACTGGCCGCCTGCGCGGCGATGAAAGCGTTACTGAGGGGAGCGAGCCAACGCAGGTCGACCACGCGGGTCTTCCATCCGTGCGCGGCCTCGATGCCCCGGGCGGCACGAAGGCTCATCGGCACGCCATTGCCGAAGGTGAAAATCACAAGGTCGTCGTGGGCTGAGTCGTAGACGCGGCCCTCGCCCAGTTCAAGGGCGCGGCCCTCCGGCGGATAGGCGAACTGCCAGCCACCGTCACCTGGCTGGTAAAGATCCTTGGTCATGTACAGTGCGATCGGCTCCAGGTATGCGCAGACGCGGCCATCCACGCGGGCAAGCGCGGCAAGCGTGCGGAGCATGGCCACGGCGTCGTCGCCACGGCTGGGACAGCCCACCACCAACCCCGGGATGTCACGCAGCGCGGCGATCGAGTTGTCGTTGTGGAAATGGCCGCCAAAGCCCTTCTGGTAGCCGAGCGAGGCCACGCGCATCAGGATGGGGTTGCGGAACTGGTCGTTGGAGAAGAACTGCAGTGACGCAGCCTCTCCTCGGATCTGGTCGCAGGCATTGTGGAAATATGCCAGGTACTGGATCTCGGGAATCGGCAGCATGCCCATGTTGGCGTAACCCTGGGCCAGGCCCAGGATCATGGTTTCATCAAGCAGGGTGTTGAAAACCCGTGTGTTGCGAAACGCCTTGTGCAATCCCCTGGTCACCGTGTACACACCGCCCTTCTGCGCCACGTCCTCGCCGAACAGCAGGCTTTCGGGGTATTTCGCCATCAGTTCGTGCAGGGCCTGGTTGATCTGGATCGCCAGGTGCCTGGGCGGTTGCGCCTCGGGCAACTTCGCCGCACCCCCGAAGGCGGCCTCGCGGCGTGCGGGGTCCGCCGCGCGTCTCGCCTCGGCGCGCACAGCGTCGGGCGAATAAGGCGCCAGCGGCGCCATCACCTGGGCAAGGCTGCCGATCTTCGGCCGGCGATCGGCTTCCTCGGCGGCGCCGAAACAACGCTTGCGGATCGCTTCGTAGAACTCGAGGAGGCCCGCACGGTCGAAAAGGCCCGACTCGAGCGCGATGGCTGCCGAACGAAGCAGCGGATCGGTGGCCTCCAGCGCATAAAGTTCCTCTACCGACCGCCACTCGATCTCGAAGTCGGTGCCGGCATGGCCCATCACGCGGGTGGTCGCCAGATGCAGGAACGTTGGGCGGCGCGTGCGCCGGCAGTGTTCCACCGCGCGCTCGACCTCGGCGTATCCGGCCGCCAGGTCCAGGCCGTCGGCCTGGAAATAATCCAGGTTGGCGCGATGCCGGAAGTTGCTCTCCACCCAGCCGCCCGGCGTCTTCACCGAGATGCCGATGCCATTGTCCTCGCAGACGAAAAGTACCGGCGCGGGAAGCTTCTGGTAGGCCGTCCAGGCCGCTGTGTTGAACGCGGTCTGCGCCGTGGCGTGGTTGCTCGACGCGTCGCCGAACGAGCAGATGGCGATCGAATCGTCGGGGATCGGCAGGGCATGGCCGATGCGCCGCGCCTGTTCGATGGCCACCGCCGTACCCAATGCCTTGGGCAGGTGAGAGGCGATGGTGGACGTCTGCGGCAACACCCACAGCGGCTTGCTGCCCCATACCTTGTGCCGTCCACCGGAGGCCGGATCGTCGCTGCTGGCGGCAAAGGACAATGCCGAATCCATCACCGGATCCATGCCCGGTAGCTTGCGGAAGCGTTCGGCCATGAAACCGCCGCTACGGTAATGCAGGAAGGCAGGGTCGGTATGGCGCGTGAGCCGCGCCACCATCGCATTACCTTCGTGGCCGGATGATCCAATGGTGTAGAACACCTTGTCCTTCACGCGCAGCACCCGGGCCATGAGATCGAGGTGGCGCGAGATAAGCTGCGATTCGAACAGCTCCAGGAAACCGCGCGCGGTCAGCCGGCTGCCGGGCAGTATCGGGGCGTCGTCATGCGGCACCTGGCGCACATCGCCCTGCCATTGCTGCACGTACTCAGCAAAGTTCGCATCGACGATCTCGGCGCGGTTGAAACCCTTGTGGCGGGCGGGAATGACAAACTCGGTGGCCATCTTATGCTTCTTGATCAGGCGTGCTGGCGCATGGAAGTGTGGCCAGGCTGCGCCGCGACGCGGTCGAGCCAGGCGTTGACGGCGGGGTAGCTGGAAAGATCGAATCCGCCCTCCCTCGCGCAATGGGTATACGCATACAGCGCGATGTCGGCGACGCCGTAACGTTCGCCGACAAAGAAGCTGCGACCGGCCAGGTGTGATTCCATCACCGCCAGTGCCTTCTTGCCGCCGGTGACCAACCGTGGCAGGTCGGCATGGCGGGCGTGGTGGGCCGGAAGGAAACGCTCGATGAAACGCGCTACAGCGATATAAGGCTCGTGGCTGTACTGCTCGAAGAACAACCACTGCAGCGTTTGCGCGCGTTCCCAGGCGTCACCCGGCCACATCCAGGTGCCCTCGGCCAGGAAACAGGCGATGGCGTTGGATTCGGCCAGCCGCCGGCCATCGTCGAGTTCCAGCAACGGCACCTTGCCATTGGCGTTACGCGCCAGGAAAGCCTCGGTTTGTGTCTCGCTGTTGGCGCTGTCCACGTCGACCCACGCATAGGGGCGGTCGAGCTGGTCGAGCAACAACTGCAGCTTGTAGCAGTTTCCGGACGTGCGGTTGCCGTACACGGTAAGCATCAGTGGGCTTCCTGGCGAATGCTGAGGAGGGCTGCGCGGGCGAGGTCTTTCTCGCGGCCGAACGAACGCAGGATGCGCACCTGTTCGGCACGAGTGGGAACCATCACCGCCTGGCCGAGCACATCCACCGGCGTGACGTGCCGCGCACGGACCGGCTGCCATCCGGCGCCGTCGACATGCAGGTCGAGCCCGCCCATGATTTCCACGCGCCAGGGCTCGAAGGCGAAACGTCCGTACCGCGAACGGAACAGGTCGCTCACATCCGACGGCGCCACCGGCAGGCGCTGGGAAGCCCAGCATGCCAGCAAGGTATCGGCATCGCGCACGGTGGTCATGACGTCGATGTCGGCGACCTCGACATCGGCGCCCACCAGCCACGCGGCGGCGCTGCCGATGATGGTCCACTTGTCGCGGCATCGCAGGTTCAGCTCGCCGGCGAGGGCTGCCAGCTGACCGCGCAATGCCGTGTCATGGGCCGGGTCGTGCGAAGCGATCATGCCGCGGCCCGATCGAGCATCAGAACGCGCTGATGCCGGTGACCTCGCGGCCGACCACCAGCTGATGCACCGTCTCGGTGCCTTCATAGGTGATCACCGATTCGAGGTTCAGCGCATGGCGGATGGCCGAGTGTTCGGTGGTGATACCCGCGCCGCCCAGGATGTCGCGGCAGGTGCGCGCGATATCGATGGCGATGCGGCAGTTGTTCCACTTGGCCAGGCTCACCTGGGTCGGTTGCATCTTGCCCGCGTCCTTCAGCCGGCCCAATTGCAGCGACAGCAACTGGGCCGAAGTAATCTGCCGGGCCATTTCCGCGAGCTTCAGCTGCACGGCCTGGTTGGCGGCAAGGGGACGATCGAACAGGATGCGTTCCTTCGAATACTCAAGCGCTTCACCGAAGCATGCGATGGCGGCGCCGATCGGCCCCCAGGTAATGCCGTAGCGGGCTTGGGTGAGACAGCCCAGCGGGCCTTTCAGGCCCTTGACGTTGGGCAGTCGGTTGGCGTCGGGAACGCGCACGCCGTCGAAGAACAGGCCGGAGGTAACCGATGCGCGCAACGACATCTTCTTGTGCACTTCCTGCGCCTTGAACCCCGGCGTATCGGTGGGCACGATGAAGCCCTGGATGCCCTCGTCGGTCTGTGCCCAGACAATCGCGATGTGGGCAAGGTTGCCGTTGGTGATCCACATCTTGGCGCCGTTGATCACCCAGTCGCCACCGTCCTTCTTCGCGGTGGTCTTCATGTTGGCCGGGTCCGAGCCGCCGTGCGGTTCGGTCAGGCCGAAACAGCCGATCACCTCGCCCCTCGCCATCGGCGGAAGGTACTGGCGCTTTTGCTCTTCCGAGCCATAGGCGTAGATGGGATACATGCACAGCGAGCTTTGCACCGAAGCAAAGCTGCGCAGGCCTGAATCGCCGCGCTCCAGTTCCTGGCAGATCAGTCCATAACTCACGCCGTTCATGCCGGCGCAGCCGTATTCCTCGGGCAAGGTGGCGCCGAGCAGGCCCATCGATGCCATTTCCGGGATCAATTCGGCCGGGAAGCGCGCCTGGTCGAAACAGTCGCCAATGATCGGCAGCACCCGCTCGTCGGTGAAGCGGGCCACGGTGTCCTGCACCATGCGCTCCTCGTCGGTGAGCAACGAGCGGATATCGAATAGGTCGAACGGATCCAGGCGGACGGCCATGGTCAACTCCAATGGAACGGGCAATCCGCCCATTCTAGCGGGCGGGGCCTTAGAAGATCATGGTGTGGTGCGGCAAAAGGCCAGTGCCCGCGCCATCACGTGAGGATCGGCCAGGATCGCGTGGTGCCCCAGGCCCGAGGTCCACAGGTGGTCCGCGCCGGGCCAGAGCCGAGCATATTCCTCGCCTTCGGAAAACGGCACGTCGGCATCGTCACGATCATGGATCACCAGCGCCGGCTGGGCCAGCGCCGGCAGCAGCGGCGCGGCCTGCAGATCGGCGATCGGAATGCCGGTGCGCGCGGCCAGCTGGTCATGCAGCGGCTCGCGCAGGCGCCGGTGCAGGCGAACCAGGTCCGCGAAGCGCGCGACGGCGGCCACCGGGTCGATCGAGGGCGATACCAGCACCGCCCGGCGCGCGGCGAGGCCCTGGGACAGCGCCAGGCTGGCTGCCGCCCCGCCCAGGGAATGCCCCACCACTGCCGCCGCCTCGCCGAAATGCCTGCCGACGCCGCGCAAGGTGGCGATGAATTCCGGCAGCGTCACCAGATGGCCGCCGCTGTGTCCATGGGAGGGCTGGTCGAACGCCACCGCGGCCATGCCCGCCTCGCGCAGGGCCAGCGCCCAGGGTTCAAAGCGCAGGCCAAAGCTGGACCAGCCGTGGGAGAACAGCACGTACGGCTGGCGCGCCGGGTCACCCCAGGCGTAGGTCGCAACCTGCACGCCGTCCACCGTGATGTCGCGGCGGACGGCCTGGCTATCAGCAGTGGCGGCGCGTGCCCGGGTGCGGCTGCTGGTGAACGGGGTGCAAAACAGCCGCGCCGCATGGCGCAGGGTATTACCCGGTGCGAAGCGGCTGCCCAGCGTGTAGCGGGCGCGCACGGCCGCGAGCTTGACCAGGAAGCCGGGCCCCACACGGCGGGCCTTGCGGGACTTGGAATGGGGGGGCATGGGGACGGGCAGCGGAAGGGCGAGCGAAAGATACCACCTGTCCGGAGCCGTGCTGCGGCGCAAGGAGCGCGGCCCTCGCCAAGGGGCTAGAATACGCGGCTGATGACCGCCCAGGCCCTACCCGGTGCGGTCTTTTTTTAGTTTTATCAACCACCTGGCCGCCGAATTCATAACGGCCATCATCCGCGGGACGGCCATCCCCATGGCGTCCTGGCCACTGGAGTTCGAAGTTCGATGATTTTTGAGACCATCGCCAATACAGGCCACGAGGAAGTCGTCTTCTGCCACAGCAAGGACGCGGGCCTGAAGGCCATCATTGCCATCCACAACACGGTCCTGGGTCCGGCGCTTGGCGGCTTGCGCATGTGGCCTTACAAGAGCGAGCAGGATGCGATCAACGACGTGCTGCGCCTGTCGCGCGGCATGACCTACAAGAACGCGGTGGCCGGCCTGAACCTGGGCGGCGGCAAGGCGGTGATCATCGGCGATCCGTCGAAGGACAAGTCCGAAGTGCTGTTCCGTGCCTTCGGCCGCTTCGTCAATTCGCTCAACGGCCGATACATCACCGCCGAGGACGTCGGCATCGACGTCAACGACATGGAACACGTGTTCCGTGAAACCGAATACGTCACCGGCGTGCACCAGGTGCACGGTGGCTCCGGCGATCCCTCGCCGTTCACCGCCTACGGCACGCTGCAGGGCCTGATGGCCGCGCTGCAGTTCAAGCACGGCAACGAAGACGTGGGCAAGTACAGCTACGCGGTGCAAGGTGCCGGCCACGTGGGCTCGGAGTTCATCAAGCTGCTGCGCGAACAGGGCGCCAAGGTGTTTGTCACCGACATCAACAAGGATGCGGTGCAGCGCTGCGTGGACGAACTGGGCTGCGAAGCGGTGGGCCTGGACGAAATCTACGACGTCGACGCCGACGTCTACAGCCCCTGTGCCCTGGGCGGCACCGTCAACGAGCAGACCATCGACCGCATCAAGGCCAAGATCATCTGCGGCGCGGCCAACAACCAGCTGGCCACCGACGCCATCGGCGACGAACTGTCCCGCCGTGGCGTGGTGTATGCCCCGGACTATGCCGTGAACGCCGGCGGCGTGATGAACGTCTCGCTGGAAATCGACGGCTACAACCGCGAGCGCGCCATGCGCATGATGCGCACCATCTACTACAACGTAGGCCGCATCTTCGAGATCGCCCAGCGCGACGGCATCCCTACCTACAAGGCCGCCGACCGCATGGCCGAGGAGCGCATCGGCATCATCGGCAAGATGCGCCTGCCCCATATGGGCAATGGTGCACCGCGCTTCCAGGGCCGCATGCGCGGGCAGTAAGCCCGTTGGCAGTGTCCCAGCAAACCCACCGCCGGGCATGCCCGGCGGTTTTTTTTGCGGACGGCACCCACATTCACGACCCCGGCGAACCAACCTGCTATACTGGCGGCGTCATTCGCGCAGGCTGTAAGTAACTGCTTACACGGATGTTTTCGACCAAAGGGGGCCCGCTCAGCGGGTGCAGTACACAACCAGCAACTTTCGATCACGACATGACCTTTCTTCGCGTCGTCGTCCCGCATGGCGATCCATCGGGTGATGTGAGCGTCGAGGAAGGCGTACCGACGGAAGGGAATTACCGAACATGAGCACGATCCCGGCAGAAGCCCTCAGCAACGACGACATCCTGGCCCGGCTGAAGGATGTCCTGCACGAAACCTTCGAGATCGATCCGGCGAAGGTTACCCCCGAGGCGCATCTTTTCACTGACCTGGAGCTCGACAGCATCGATGCGATCGACCTTGCCATCCAGGTCCAGGACATGACCGGCGCGCGCATCAAGCCCGAGGACTTCAAGAGCGTGCGTACGGTCGGCGACGTTGTCGCCACGGTTCGCGCGCTGATCGAGCGCTGAGCAGCCGGTGTGATGTCGCCAGCAGAGCGCGTCGACGCGCCCTCCTTCGCTCCCTGCGCCGTGGTACCGATCTACAACCACAAGGACACCATCGCAGCGACCGTGCGTTCGTTGCGCGGCCACGAACTTCCCGTGGTGGTGGTGGACGACGGCAGCAACCAGGCCACGCGCGAGGTGCTCGACGAGCTTGCCCGTCAAACGCCCGGCATGCGCCTGATCCGCCTGCCAGGCAACCAGGGCAAGGGCCGCGCGCTCTGCACGGGCCTGCTCGCGGCGCGTGACTCAGGCTTCACCCATGCCTTGCAGATCGACGCCGACGGCCAACACGACGTCGCCGACGTGCCGCGCTTCCTCGCCGCCGCCCGCGCCGCGCCCGATGCGATGATCTGTGGTCGACCTGTGTACGACGACTCCGTGCCGCGCGCACGGCTCTACGGCCGGTACCTCACGCATGCCTTTGTCTGGCTGGAAACACTCTCCTTCCAGATCCAGGATTCGATGTGCGGCTTCCGCCTGTACCCGCTGGACGAAACCTGTGCCGAAATCGCCCGTGCGCCGTTCCCTTCGCGCATGGACTTCGATACCGAAGCCGCCGTGCGCCTGTTCTGGCGTGGCGTGCCCGTGCATAACCTGTCCACCCGGGTGATCTATCCGGAGAATGGCTTGTCACACTTCCGCATGTTGCGCGACAACGTCCGCATCACCGCCATGCACGCCCGCCTGGTGCTGGGCATGCTGCCACGTGCGCCACGGCTGATCCGGCGCGCCGCCCGCAGGAAAACGACATGAAGCGCGTGGTCGTTACCGGCATCGGCGGCATCACGCCGCTGGGATCGGACTGGACCACCATCGCCACCCGCCTGGGCGAGGGCCGCAATGCCGTGCGGCGCATGCACGAGTGGGATTACTTCGATGCCCTGAACGGACGGCTGGGCTGCCCGGTCGACGATTTCGTGCTGCCCGACTGGCCGCGCCGGCACCTGCGTTCGATGGGCCGCGTGTCGCACCTGGCCGTGGCTGCCAGTGAAAAGGCCCTCGATGACGCGGGCCTGCTGGGCGATCCTTCCATCGCCGACGGTCGCATGGGCGTGGCCTATGGTTCCTCCGGCGGCAGCATCGAGCCGGCGCGCATGATCGGCCGGATGCTGGAAACCGGCTCCATGCAGGGCGTGACCGCCACCAGCTACATCCAGATGATGGCGCACACCACCGCTGTGAACGTGGGCGTGTTCTTCGGCCTGAAGGGCCGCATCATTCCGACCTCGAGCGCATGTACTTCGGGCAGCCAGGCCATCGGCTTCGGCTACGAAGCCATCGCCCACGGCAAACAGCGCCTGATGCTCTGTGGCGGGGCGGAAGAACTCTCAGGTCCGGGCGCGGCGGTGTTCGACACCTTGTTCGCCACCAGCACGCGCAACGATACCCCAGCGCTCACGCCGCGGCCG
>NZ_DATHFX010000383.1:0-3084 GCF_035317885.1 Pinirhizobacter sp. | reverse complement strand
GACCTGGAAACCCATGACACCGAGGACGCCATGGACGCGGCCCGCCGGGAACTGGAGGAAGAAACCGGCTACCGCTGCGGCCGCCTTGAGTTCATCCACGCCGGGCCCTCTTCTTCGGGCATGAGCACCGAGATGATTGCCTTCGTCCGCGCCTACGACCTGGAAAAGGTCGGCAACGGGGGTGGCGACGAGACGGAAAACATCCTCGTGCACGAGGTACCCAGGGCCGAAGCGGGCGCCTGGCTGTTCGCCCGGGCCGCGGAGGGGTATTCGATCGACCCGAAGCTGTTTGCGGGGCTCTGGTTCATCGACCACTGCGCCGATACCGGCGTCTCTTGCGACTGAAGAAAGCCTAAAGGTCTGGCCGAACCTGCCGATGAGGAGGCTACGGAGGGCATATGCCCTCCGCCGTTTTCCCATCGCTCAAGGTTCCAACCATGAAAATCGCTGCCATTGCCGCCCTGCTGTTCCTGGCCCCGGTTGCCGCCAACGCTGCCTGCGCAGCGAAGGATTTCACCGTCGACGGCTTCGCCGTCAAGCTGGTAGCCGGTGCGGGCACGCCGCGCTTCAACATGAAGGGCCAGCTGGTGAACAAGTGCCCGGAAGCCGCCGCCGCCCAGGTGAAGATCGAGGCCAAGGATGCCGCCGGCAACGTCCTGCAGACCAAGCAGGGTTGGCCCGCCGGTACCTCGAACATCGCCCCGGGCCAGAGCGTCGACTTCGACCTCGGACGCCTGTTCCGCTACCAGACCGAAATGGCCAACTACACGGTGACGGTGACCGACGTCCGCACCTGGTAAGGCACTACAGCGCGATATAGCGCAGCAACTCGCCCGCCGCGTACGCTTCGTCGCGGCGCGGCAACCACGCCAGCGCCGAGGCGCTGGCCAGGTTGGAAAGCATGTGCGACTCCTGCCGCGGCAGCGGCACGAGCCGAAGCCGGCCATCGTCGGCAATGATGTCCATCCGCAACAGGCGGTCGCGTCCTGCATCGCTTTGAACGCCCTGTGCAAGCTCACCGATGCGCCAGGCAGGCATCGCCGCTGCCTCGCCTTCAAGGCGTGCAAGCACTGCCGCCGCATGTACCGCCAGGCACACCAGCACGGCGCCTGGGTTCCCCGGCATGCCCATGAGCCAGCTCGAACCCCGTCGGCCGAACCACAGCGGTTTGCCCGGCTTCTGCGCCACTTTCCAGAACATCCGTTCCACGCCGAGCGAATCGGCGGTTGACGGTATGTAGTCACGGTCACCCACCGATACCCCGCCGGTGGTGATGACCAGGTCCGATCCATCGAGCGCCTGCGCCAGGGCATCGCGGACGGCGCCGGGATCGTCGGGCACGTACACGCGTACCGGCGCCGGATAGCCCCGCTCCAGCAACCACGCAGTGATCAGGGGGCCATTGGCATCGTGGATGCGGCCAACAGGTGTGTCACCGGCTTCACGCGCCACTTCATCGCCGGTCACCAGCACCGTCACCCGGGGTGAGGGACGCACGCTGACCCTATGTACCCCGGCCATCGCCAACGCACCGAGCAAGCCGGCATTGATGCGCTTTCCGGCAACGGCAACGGTGTCGCCACATTGCAATTCCTCGCCACGGTGGCGCACTTCGTTGCCCGCCGGCACGGCCTGGCGCAGGAGCACGTCGTTGCCATCGCGCTCAACGATTTCCTGCCGCACCACGGCATCGGCACCTACCGGCAATGGTGCACCGGTGAAGATGCGCAAAGCGGTACCGGGGAGCATCGGCGCAGCGGCGGCTTCACCGGCGGCCACGGTGCCGGCCACCGGCAGCACCACCGGGTACGTCGCGGTGGCACCGCTGGTTTCGCTGCCACGGATGGCATAACCATCCATGGCGCTCTGGGTGAATGCAGGAAGGTCCACCGCGGCCCGGCATGGCGCCGCCAGCACGCGGCCCAGGGCACGGGGAAGGTCCAGCTCGATCGCCGGCAGGGCGCCGACGCCCTCGTACATGGCCAGCGCATCGGCCAGGGATATCAGAGTGTGCTCAGGCATAGCCGCCGGGATGGGCATGGCCGGCGCGGGCGTCGTCGAGCAGGTGCACGAGGCCAGGCAGGATCGCAGCCAGCGACTGTTCCGTTCCGCCGCGGCTGCCAGGCAGGGTCGCCACCAGGGTTTCACCGACATAGCCTGCCGTACCGCGCGAAAGCATGGCGAAGGGCATGCGCTGTTGGCCGAAGGCACGGGCGGCTTCCATGATGCCGGGGAGCTCCATGGTGAGCATGCGCGCGACCACGTCCACGGTAATGTCGCGGGTGCCCGCACCGGTGCCGCCCACGGTCAATACCAGCGGCACACCCGCGCTGGTCAGTTCGGTCAAGACCGCGCCCAGCGCGGTGGCATCGTCGGCAAGCAGGCGGTAGTCGATGGGATCGAAGCCGGCCGCTTCGAGCACTTGCCGTGCCGCCACACCGGCCGTGTCGGGCTTGTCGCCCCGCGCCACGGTATCGGAAAGCACCACGATGGCGGCCGCCTTCGCAGCTTGCAGGCGCCGACGGTAGTGCGACTTGCCGCCCTTCTTCTGAAGCAGCCGGCATGCTTCGATGTGCAATTGCTCGGGTTCGGCGTAGGGCTTCAACATGTCGTACAGGGTGAGCGCAGCCAGGCTTGCCGCGGTCAGCGCCTCCATTTCCACGCCCGTCGGCCCGATGGTTTGCACTTCGGTAGTCACCACCACGTACCCGTCACCCAGTTCGAAGGTCACCTCCGCGCGATGGATCGGCAGCGGATGGCAAAGCGGGATGAGTTCATCGGTGCGTTTGGCGGCAAGGATACCCGCCACGCGCGCGGTCTTCAGGGCATCGCCCTTTTCCGTGTTGCCGCTTCGCAGCAACTCGATGCAGTGCGCGGGTGCATGCAGGGTGGCGGTCGCCTGCGCTGAGCGCAGCGAATCGGGCTTCATGCCGACGTCTTTCATGCTGTTCTCAAATCCTCGTGAGGATGCCCATGGCTGTGCGCAGGGTCATCGTCGAAATCGTCGCGGATGCAACAGCCCTCGACGAAGGCGCTGCTGCCATCGGCATAAAATTCTTCCTTCCAGACCGGCACGCCGTGCTT
>NZ_DATHFX010000382.1:0-6840 GCF_035317885.1 Pinirhizobacter sp. | reverse complement strand
CTTTGCCTCGGCGCAAGGACTATAGCGTCGCAAGCCACGCCAGTTCGTCGTCGCTGAAGCCCGCCTGCTTGCGCGCCGCCACGTTGAAGGGGCCGCGCAAACTGCCGCGCATGTATTCATCGAGATAGCGCATGAAGGTGGGTGCCGGTTCCAATCCGTCGCGCGCGCAACAGAAGTGGAACCATCGCGTGCCGGCCGCCACGTGGGCGACTTCCTCGGCCAGGATCACTTCAAGGACGGCGATGGTCGCCGTGTCGCCACAACCACGCAGGCGCTCGATCATCCCTGGCGTCACGTCCAGGCCTCGCGCCTCCAGCACCCGCGGCACCAACGCCATGCGAACGGTGTCGCTGTGCGCCGTGCGTTCGACCATGTCCCACAAACCATTGTGCGCGTCGAAGTCGCCGTAGACGTGGCCCAGTTCCGCGAGCCTCGCGGCCAGCATCGAAAAATGCCGCGCTTCGTCCGCCGCACATGATGCCCAGTCGCGATAGTACGCATCGGGCATCCCGCGGAAACGGTAGACCGCGTCCCAGGCCAGGTTGATTGCGTTGAATTCGATGTGCGCCACCGCGTGCACCAGCGCGGCGCGGCCCTGTGGGCTACCCAGTCCGCGTTGCGGCAGGCCGCGGGAGGAGATCAGTCGAGGCAGCCCGGGGCGTCCCGGCGGCCCGATGGGTACGGGCGCGGGCGCCGATGCATCGGGCGTCAACGTGCCATCGACGACAGCCTGCCAGGTGGCAGCCGTCAGGCGGATTTTCTCCGCCGGATCCGGGCAATCCAGGCAGGCCTTCGCCGCGGCGTGCAGGTCAGGCGGAACGGCGCTTGTGCTTGGCATCGTCCGAACGCAGGGTTTCCTGCTGGGCCAGGAAGTCCTTGTCCAGGCCCGTGACGTATTCACCGGAGAAGCACGACGTATCGAAGTGCTTGAGGTCTTCGTTGCCGTCGTTCACGGCCCAGATGAGGTCTTCGAGGTCCTGGTAGATCAGCCAGTCGGCGCCGAGGATCGTTTCCACTTCCTTGTCGGTGCGGCCGGCGGCCACGAGCTCCGCCGTGGCCGGCATGTCGATGCCATACACATTGGGATAGCGCACCGGCGGCGCGGCCGAGGCAAAGTAAACGTTCTTCGCGCCCGCGTCGCGGGCCATCTGGATGATCTGCTTGCTGGTGGTACCGCGCACGATGGAGTCGTCCACCAGCAGCACGTTCTTCTTGCGGAACTCAAGGTCGATCGCGTTCAACTTGCGACGCACCGATTTCACCCGCTCGCCCTGCCCCGGCATGATGAACGTGCGGCCGATGTAGCGGTTCTTCACCAGACCCTCGCGCATCGGCACGCCCAGCGCCTGCGCCAGGGAGCTTGCCGCGGTGCGCGCGGTATCGGGGATGGGGATCACTGAATCGATGCCGTGGTCGGGACGCTCGCGCAGGATCTTCTCGGCGAGTTTCTCGCCCATGCGCAGGCGCGCCTTGTACACCGAGACGTCCTCGATCATGGAGTCCGGACGCGCAAGATAGACGTATTCGAAGATGCACGGTGCGTGCACCGCGGCCGGCGCGCAATGGCGGGTGAACAGTTCGCCGCCGTCGCTGATGAACACCCCCTCGCCAGGCTCCACGTCGCGCAGGCGGGTGAACCCCAGGATGTCCAGCGCCACCGATTCGGAGGCCACAGCGTATTCGTTGCCCAGCGCGGTGACGCGCTCACCCAGCACCAGCGGACGGATGCCGTTGGGGTCGCGGAAGGCAAGGATGCCGTAGCCCTGGATCATCGCCAGGCACGCGTAACCGCCGCGCGCACGGGCATGCACGCCGGCCACCGCCTTGAACAGCTGGTCGGGGGTGAGTGCATTGCGGTCGTTCAGCTGCAACTCGTGGGCCAGCACGTTCAGCAGCACTTCGGAATCTGAATCGGTATTGATGTGGCGGCGGTCGTCCTCGAACATCTCGCGGCGGAGTTGCTCGGTGTTGACCAGGTTCCCGTTATGGGCAAAAGCGATGCCGTAGGGAGAATTCACATAGAACGGCTGGGCTTCGTCGGTGCCGTCGGAGCCTGCCGTGGGATAACGGCAGTGGCCGATGCCGATGCGGCCGTGCAGCGTGCGCACGCCTGGCTGGTTGAAGACGTCACGTACCAGGCCGTTGCCTTTGTGCAACTGCAGGCGGTCACCGTCCACGGTGGCGATGCCGGCGGCGTCCTGGCCACGGTGCTGCAGCACGGTCAGCCCGTCGTAAAGCGACGAGGCGACTTCGGCGGTGCCGACGATACCGATGATTCCACACATGGGTGTTTCTCTTTTTTAGCTTAAGCCGTGGT
This sequence comes from Pinirhizobacter sp., assembly GCF_035317885.1. Classification (GTDB taxonomy): domain Bacteria; phylum Pseudomonadota; class Gammaproteobacteria; order Xanthomonadales; family Rhodanobacteraceae; genus Pinirhizobacter. Next base: position 4,523 of record NZ_DATHFX010000382.1, on the reverse strand, counting down.
GGAGCTGGCGGCGGGAAGTTTATGTCGTTCGCGGTCGCCCGGAGGTGCGGGCAGCCTGGGCAATTTGTCCAGCACATCGGCCGGCGGGTGCAGGTAACGGCGCACGCTCTCGGGCACGCGCTCGCCCAGCCAGTCCGCCACGCCCTGGAAATACGGCGGCAAGGTGGCATCGCGCCAGTACGGGTCGCGCGTGAAGGGCGTGAACCCGAGCAGGAATACCGCGAGGGTCACGATCAACACGCCGCGGACGAAGCCGAACACCATGCCCAGCAGGCGATCCGTACCGCCCAGGCCCGTGCCCTCGACCAACCGCGCCAGCAGGAAGCGCAACAGCGCCCCGAGCAGCAATACCACCAGGAAACACAATCCGTACGCCACGATCACCCGCACCGACGGTTGCGGGATGGCGTGTTCGAAATAGGTCGCTACGGACGGTCCGAAAGTCCAGGCGAACCAGAATGCCGCTATCCATACGGCGAGCGCCAACACCTCGGAGATGAGGCCGCGCCACAGGCCGATCAAGACCGAGACGCCCAGCACGGCGAGGATGATGTAGTCGACCCAGGTCACCGCAGGCTCACCGTAGGAAAGGCGGGCACGATGCCCGGGGTATGTTTCTAGGGAACGGTGACGACGTTGCCGTCGACGCCGAGCTTGGCCTTGAGCTGGTCACGGATGCGCACGGCGTCGTCGCGCTGGGTCTGCGGGCCGGCGCGGACGCGCCAGAGCCTGGCACCGGTGCTGCTGGCGATGCCGTCCACATAACCGGCCACACCCGCGCCGCGGACCTTATCGCGCAGCTTGTTGGCGTCGGCCTCGTTGGAAAATGCCCCCAGCTGAACGGCCCAGCCGCCGGCCCGGGACGTGGCACCGGGGGCTGGACTAACGGCCGCGGGGGCGGCCGCACTGGCACGCGGCGCGGCGGCGGCCACGGCCGGGGCATCGCCCTTCTGGTCCGCCACCTGGCCGGACAGGCTGGCCGGGACACCGGGCACCGCGGACTTGATCTTCAGCCTTGCGGCCTCGGCCGCCGTGCGGGTATCGAAGGGGCCGGCATTGACACGGGTGAGCTGCTTGCCGGCCTGAGTGACCATGGCGGTACTCGCCGGGTAGCCCATCGCGCGGACCTTCTGCACCAGGGCATCGGCCTTGCCGCGGTCGGCGTAAGCAGAAAGATTGACGCTGAAGCTGCCACGGGCGGCCGTGCCCGTGGGTAGCGGCGCCGCGGGCGCGGGGGCAGCGGCTGGGGTAGCGGCGGAGGGCTTGTTGACCGGCGCGCGCGCGGGCGCGGCGGAAGGTGCCGTCGATGGAGTTGGACCGGCTGGCGTCGCCGCCGGAGCGTTGGCTTCGACGTCGGGCGGACGGCGGGAGGCAATATCCACCGAAGCCAGCTGGCTGCCGTTGCCCGGGGTGACCGAGGTAGCCGGCGGGGTGCCGAACGCGGTGCGGGCGGCCGCCGGGGCGCCGCCGGGCGAGGAGACGTCGAGTGTGCGCGACTGCAGGTCACGGTCGGGCGCGGCGGGAATTTCCAGGCTGAGTGATTGCTCGGCATCCGTCTTCGGCGGAGCGCTGGAGAACAGCATCGGCACGACGATCACGGCCAGGGCAAGCAGGACGGCGGCACCGAGCAGGCGGGTTTTCAAATGCGGGCTCCAGCTTAGGGCGCAGACATGTATCGACTGGATTATACCTTCCTAAGACGCTGCCAAGACGGCCGCGGCGACAAAGAATGAGCCGAACGCGAGTACCAGGCCATCGGCGCCCGCTGCCAGGCGGGCCGCCGCGAGAGCTTCAGCCACGCCTGCGTGGATGGCATGGGGCGCCCCGGGCAGCGCGACGGCAAGCCTCGCGGCCAGTGCGGCGGCGGTGAGGCCACGCGGGGTGTCGCCATCGAGCGAAGCCAGGTGCCAGTGGGCGATGCGCGGCCCCAGTGCGTTCATCACGCCGTCGATGTCCTTGTCGACCAGCGCGCCAAACACCGCCTGAACCGCGCCTCGCGGAGTCTCGTCCAGCCATGCCGCCAGGGCCCGCGCAGCATGCGGGTTGTGGCCCACGTCCACCACCACGGCGGGTCGGCCAGACAGCACCTGCAGGCGCGCGGGCACCCGCGCCGCGGCAAGCCCAGCCGCCATGGCGGCATCGACCACCTTGAGACCGGGCAAGGCGCGCAGCGCGGCGACGGCTGCTGCTGCATTGAATCGCTGGAAGTCGCCGGCCATGGCAGGGACCCCCGGAGCGTCGCCGAAGTGGGTGCCTTGAATGAGCACATCCGCCCCGATCTGCGTGGCCGTCTCCAGGAGCCGCGCGGGCGGGTTGGCCTCGCCCAGCACCAGGGGGCGGCCGGCGCGCGCGATGAAAGCCTTTTCGCGGCCAATGGTGTCGCGGTCGCCGCCCAGCCATTCCTGGTGATCAAGGTCTACCGATGTAACGATCGCCACGTCCGCATCGATGATGTTCACCGCATCAAGGCGCCCGCCCAGTCCCACCTCAAGCACGGCCACGTCCACCCCGGAACGGGCGATCAGGTCGATCGCCGCCAGCGTGCCGAATTCGAAGTACGTGAGCAGCAAGTCGCCGCGCGCCGCCTCGATCCGTTCGAACGACGCCACCAGCGCGGCGTCGCCGACGTCCTCACCGTCGATGCGGATGCGCTCGTTGTAACGGAGCAGGTGCGGGGACGTGAAGCAGCCCACGCGATAACCCGCCGCCTGCAGCATGGCCTCGAGGAATGCCACCGTCGAACCCTTGCCATTGGTGCCCCCCACGGTGATCACCGTGGGCGCCGGCCGGGGCGCGCCCATGGCATCCCACACGGCGCGAACGCGCTCGAGGCCAAGCTCGATAGTGCGTGGATTGATGCGTTCCTGGTACTGGAGCCATCCGGCGAGGTCCCGCGTGGTCATCGTTGGTCTTGTTCCTGTCAGAACCACAGCCGCAAGCCGGCCACCCACCGCCATTGTCCCGCGTCCTGTCCCTGCGCGCGCGCCATCGACGCCGTATTGCCCAGCCGACGCTGCCAGTCGAGGCCAAGATAGGGAGCAAAGCGGCGGGTGAATTCGTAGCGCAGGCGCAGGCCGGCTTCCACATCGCTCACGCCGGAACCGATATTGCGCGAGGGATCGTCCTTGCCATAGGCATTGAGTTCGAACTTCGGCGTCAATACCAGGCGCTGGGTGAACAACACATCGTAGCGGGCCTCCACGCGTACCGACGTGCGCCCGCCCTGTCCCAGGTAAGCCGTGGCTTCCAGGTCGAACCAGTAAGGCGCCAGGCCCTGCACGCCAAATGCCGCCCACGAACGCGGCGTTCCGTCGCCGACATCCTGTCGCAGGCCTGCCTGGATGTTCCAGAAAGCGGCCACGGCATGGCTATAAAAGGCTTCGATGCTGGCATCGGTGCCGCCAAGGTCGTGCTCGCCCTCGGCGCGCCAGGCGAAGCGGTCGAGGTCGCCGCCAAGCCATCCGCCGGCGTTGAACGACGTCGCGGCCGGGCCTGCGCCGAAACCACGCTCAAGTTCGTCTACCCGGGTGAACACGTTGAAGGGCGTGCCATGCATGCCCATCTCGCCCATGCCCGGGTGCGTCGGATAGGTCGACGGCGGCGACGGCGCGATGTGGCCGTTGGGAACCACGGCGGTACTCGATGGCGATGCAGGCGCGTCCTGCGATGACGCGGACGTCGGCGTCGATACTTGCGCCGGTTGCTGCGTTCCCATCCCCGACATGCCTTGCATGCCAGACATATCGTGCATGTCGTGGGCCTGGTGCTCGGTCTGGGCACCGACGCCTGACGCCACCAGGAGCGCCGCCAGCAGCACGTTTGCCTGCTTCGTCTTCATGCCACCACCACCGCGCGGAACATGCCCGCTTCCATGTGGTACAGCATGTGGCAGTGGTACGCCCATTGCCCCTTGGCGTCGGCACTGACCCGGTAGCTCACCTGTTGTGCCGGCTGCACCGTCACGGTGTGTTTGCGCGCCAGGTACGTGCCGTCGGGCGCCTCCAGTTCGCTCCACATCCCGTGCAGGTGCATCGGGTGGTGCATCATGGTGTCATTGACCAGGGTGAAGCGCACATGTTCGCCAAGCCGCAGGCGGATCGGCGGTGCCTTGGCATAAGGCACGCCATCGATCGACCACATGTAGCGCTCCATGTTGCCGGTGAGCCGCAGGATCATTTCGCGTTCAACCCCCGGCGAGATCGGGCTGTCCACACCGTGGAGGTCCGCGTAGGTCAGCACGCGGCGGCCGTTGCCACGCAAACCCACGCCAGGATCGTCCAGGTTGGTCCGGGGCATGGAAACTTTCATGTCCACGCCGGGGTTGCCGGTGCGCTGCATGCCGGCATGGTCCATACCGCGCATGTCGTGCGCCCCGCCCATGCCGGGCATCGCTCCCATGGCACCCATCATGTCGGCCATGCCAAGCAGCGGGCGCGCATCCATCGCCGGTACCGCGGCCACCATGCCCGGGGCCGGCGACAGCGTGCCGCGCGCATAACCGGAACGGTCGATCGACTGGGCGA
>NZ_DATHFX010000381.1:0-21601 GCF_035317885.1 Pinirhizobacter sp. | reverse complement strand
TACAGAGATCTCGCCTGCCCTGGCGGAGCTCCAGGCGATCTTGCTCGGGTGCAACGATAAGGCCTGCCTGAAAGCGGCGTCAGCGTCGGGCAAGACGCTTCTGATCGAAGACGATAGGCCCACGCCCAAGGCCGGCAAGTTCTCGGGCACCTTCAGTGAAAACCTCATGCTTGCCTATGCCGAGGGCAAGCCGGCCAACGAAGTGGCATGGGGACGCGCCGATGGGGCGCGGCTGGGCAAGGTGATCGTGCTGCACAACGAGGCCTTCGCCCGCGACAAGAAGAGCATGCCCGCCGCTGCGCAGGCCGGGTCGAACCTGGCAGCGCATATCCTGGCCACGTTGCAAGCTGCCGCGGGCGAACGAACGACAGTGGCAGCGTTCTCGTCTCATGGCCGTGGCACCTATGTGCTGATCGGCCACGACACGAACCTGGCAAATATCGCCGGGGTCTTCGGGTTGCATTGGCACGACGCGAACCGTCCGGACGACTATCCGCCCGGCGGCGGCCTGGTGTTCGACCTCTTCAAGCGCGGGAACCAGTACGTGGTGAAGGTGAGTGCGCTGATGCCGTCGATGGACGACCTTCGCGGCAACCATTTCGACGGCATGCGACCGGCCAGGATGCATGTAAGCGGATGTGGCGGTCACGACGCTTGTCCGTTGGCGGCCTTCGCCGCCGCCGCCACGAAATCCATCGACACGTCACGCGTGATGCCAACCCTGCCGGCGATGACGCCGCAGTCGCAGGGAACGCCGTGACGCGTTAACGAGATAGCTTGTCCGCCAGCACGTCCGCCTTGCGAATCTGCGGCGTGCTGGCGAGGAGTTCGGCAGCGTTCGCCATCAAGGCCGCTGCCACCTTGCCATTGAGGTGCGCATCGCGCCCTTCGTCGCCATCAAAGGCGTCGAAGATGGCGAAGGTGCTCTTGTCGAAACGGACGGCAAACCAGGTCACCGTGCCGGGCTCGGCGTCGACCAACGACTGCGCGCTCTTCAGGAACGCCGCGACGTCTTCTTCGCGGCCGCTCTTGGCGTGCAGCTCAACGAACAGGGCCTTGCTGGTCATACGAGTACTCCGGGTGATATAGGCCCGGTCGAACCGGGCGGAATCATAAGGCTGCCCGATGCCGCGCTACGGCGGCGTCAACGCAGAATGCGTCGGTCCGGTCGTAATGTATTGCGGCCCTCTAGCCGCACTGCTGCGAGCAACGCCAAAAGCGCTACATGGCGGGCGCGCCGCCTGCGGCCTACACTCGGTCCGCTGGCCACGCCGCGTCGCTCACCGACCTGAGGAGACACCCATGGCATCGATCGACCACATCATCGTGAAGGTCAACGACCTCGCGGCCAGCGTCGCGTTCTATACCGGCATCATGGGCTTCACCGACGAGGGACGCGATGGCCCCTTCGCGTTGATACGGGTAAGCCCGGACTTCCAGCTACAGCTCGCCGAATGGGGTACGGAAGGCGCGGACCACTACGCCTTCGCCGTGTCCCAAGACGAGTTCGATGCCATCTTCGGCCGCGTCAAAGCCGCGGGGCTCGACTTCGGTCCGGCCTTCCATAACGTCGGCACGAACACGGGGCCTGGGGAGGAATCCGGCGCGCGAGGCCGGGCACCGACGATCTATTTCTTCGACCCCAGCAAGCACCTCGTCGAAATAAGGGCATATAAATGAATGCCAGCGTCGTTACGCCGAAGCGCATGGCTCGCATACGCTTGATGGCCTGCCGTCTCGACGTCCGTGCAGATCAATTACCAGGAGACCTAGGTAAGGCAGCCGGGGTGGACGACGCCATAGCCGAAGTGAGAGCTGTCGGGCTTGAGCCCGTTTGGCTGCTCGACACTTAAGGCCACCCTCGCCCTGTCGCGGTCATCGTTCCGGTGGACTTTTCTCCGGAAAAACCGTTCTTGAATCTGGCGAAGGTTTATCGCCAACCTTTACAACCAAAATAGTCAACGCCACTGACATCAAAAGAAATACAGCGGCAGCCAAAACCAATCGCCATCCCATCGGAAAGCGCGATGTCATGGCAAATGTAAGCACCGCAACGACAAAAAAAATGATGTATGCCATAGTCATTTCTGGTGCCCACATTGTCCAGCCTGTTTCCGAACCTTCTCGTATCTAGCCACTACTTGTGCAATCCAATTCAGATTGCGCCGGGCTTCGTCCGAGCTACTTTGGATTCGAGCAATTTAGTTAGGGTGCCACCCTTTAGCCTAAAAATGAAAAAACCGGCTTTCGCCGGCTTTTCCGCCCACCGCCCTGGAGGTCTTGCCTCACGAGGACCGTGGGTGAGCTGTTAGGTCGATACTAGCGGCACGCGTAAATGCTGTCGACGTCTCACTTACCAGGCACTGATTTGCTGACACCTCAACGAGAGGCATAACGAATGCGGGCAGATGGACGCCACGGGTTTCGACTCCCGACGGATGCAGCCGGGATGGCAAGGCCATCGGCGCTTCAGGGGACGACTCCCGCCGCGTCCCAGTGCGTTCATCCACCCCACCATGGCTCAGAGGGGAATCGCCACCGGTTTCCATGGACCGGGTGGCGGGCGAGCCAGGGTGAGAACCGATGTGCGACGGTCGGGCATGGCCCGCCTGGCTGCCCGCCATAAAGCAGGAAACCTCGCCCGCCGCAGGCACTCCTGCGGCGGGCGATCACACATCGGGTTCTCACACCCGGTTGCCGGGTCAGCGGGAACGAACAAATGATCCGCGATCGCACGACGCGCGTAAATGCGAATGGTCTCAAAGTTGAGCGCGGCTGCACATCGAACGATGCTCAGGTGCTGGTGTTCGCATCGGGGGCAGGTGTTCGCATGGGGGTCAGAGTGAATACTCTGACCCCGGGCATGGCAGTCAAACGGGGCGCAGCTGCTCTTCCACTGATCGTGTGCCTTCGATCACCACATCGCCCGTATGCAAGGTCGACTTCCGCTCGATCAGCATGATCTCGCACTCGTCGTCGGCCACCGGGTTATGGCGCACGCCCTTGGGGACGATGAACATCTCGCCCTGGGTGAGTTCCACCGTCCGGTCTTCCATCTCGATACGAAGGTGGCCATTAAGGACAAGGAAGAGTTCATCCTCGTGCTCGTGGCTGTGCCAGGCGAGCGCGCCCTTGACCTTGGCGACCTTGATGTAGGCATCGTCCACTTCGCCGATCACGCGGGGTGACCAGTGTTCGGTCAAGGCAGAGGCGATCGTAATGGGGGAGACGACATTATTCATGGCTTGGGCTCGTCGGTTCGGGGTCGGAGTTTTACTCCGACCCCTCCTTGCGTACCGTCAGTTCTTGATCGGCGTCGTTGTCACTGGCGCCACGACGCTCTTACCTGCCGGTGGCGTGTCATTACGAATCGGTGCCAGCGATTCAAACTTCTTCTGATACTCGTCCGTAATGTCCCGCGCATCCTCGGCGCTCTGGATCACGCGCGGAGTGATCAACACGATCAGTTCCGTGCGGTTGCGGTTTCGGCTGGTGCTGCCGAACAGGCGGCCAAGAATCGGAATTCGGTTCAGGCCCGGGATGCCGGTATCGGTGCTGGCTTCATCCTGCTTGATCAAACCACCCAGCAGCACCGTCTGTCCGCTTTGCACGGCCACCTGGGTGGCAACCTCGCGGGTGCTGATGGGCGTGTTGCCGCTGGCATTGCCGGAAAGTGCCAACGTGGGGTTGGGCGAACTCACCTGCTGGTCGATCTGCATGTACACCAGGCCGCCGGGATTCACGCGCGGGCGCACCTGCAAGGTGACGCCAGTGGAGATGTAGGTATTGCTGCTGACTGTGTTGGCCGCAGAGGTGCTGGTATCCACTGATGTAGTGGTTACCGGGATCTGGTCGCCCACGTTGATTGCGGCGTCCTGGTTGTTCAACACCACCAACGAGGGTGCGGAAAGGACCTTGGCGTTACCGCTCTGCTCCACCGCGTGGATGGCGGCGGAGAGATTGTTGTTGGCGAAGGAGTAGTAGAACGCATCGCCCAGGCTGCCATTGCCTCCCGGATTGAAATTGAAACCTCCCTGCCCCAGGGCCCACTGCTGCTTGTTGCCCGGCTGTGTCACACCGCCATTAGTGCTGCCCACCAGGCCCTCGAGATACCACTGCACGCCGAAGGAGAACTGGCCGGTAAGCGTCACTTCCAGGATGCGCGTTTCGATCTGCACCTGCAGCGGTACGGCATCCAGGCGGCGGATCACACTTTCGATCTCATGCCACTGCGATGGCCGTGCACGCACGAGGATCTGGTTGTTGTTGTCCACCGCCGAAATGCGCACGCCATCGTCGGTGGTGAGTGAGGCATTGGCCTGGCTTGAATTATTGGCATTACTGCTGCTGTTGTTGTTCTGGCCGAAACGACCACCGCCACCGCCAAATCCGCCTCCGCCGCCGAATCCGCCTCCGCCGAGGCCACCGCCCACGCCGCCGGTGCCGCCCATGCCCGAGGTTCCGCCGCCCCCGTAGCCGGAGGTGCTGCCGTAACTGGAGGAATTGCCGAAGCCGCCTGCGTTGCTGCCAAAGGCGCCGCCACCGCCGGTGCCAAGCGAACCGCCGGATAGCCCCTGGCCGACACGGCCGTTATTGCCACTGCTGCTGCCACTACCGCCGGTGCTGCCACCGCCGTAGATGTTGCCCAGGTATTGGGCAAGGTCGGAAGCCTGCACGTTGCGAACGTCATAGACATACAGCTGCGGCTCGTTGCCGCTGCCCTTGTCGATGCGGTCCAGCCAGTCTTTCACTTCATCCAGGTAACGCGGCTGCTGGCTGATCACCACCAGCGAGTTGGTGCGCTCGATCGGGATGAAACGCAAGAGGCCCGCCAGCGGCGTGTCGCCCTTGGGACCGAACATGCCATTGAGCTGCGGGATCAGTTCGCGAACATCCGCGCGCTCCAGGTTGAACACCCCAATGGACGTGTTCTTCAGCCAGTCGACGTCGAAGATGTTTACCGTGCGCTGGTAGTTGCCAAGTTCGTCATTCGTACCCGACAGGATGATGACATTGCGGTTCGGGTCGGCCAGCAGGATGGCGTCGTTGCGGGTGAACGGCTTGATCAGCTTCACCATCTCGGTGGCGCTGATGAAGCGCAACGGATACAGCCGTGCCTGCAAACCGCCGCGTGGTGCACCGGCGCCGAGGCTGGGCACGATGTTGCCGGCAACGGCTTCCTTGACCGGCATGACCACGTAGCGGCCGTTCTGGTTGACCAGGGCGTTACCCGTCCACGACAGCAGCATCTCAAGGATGGGCAGGGCGTCGTCACTGGACACCGGCTGCGAGGTGGAGAACGAAATGTTGCCCTGCACACCCGGCACGATGCTGTAGTTGGCATGCAGCAGGTCGCCCAGGATGGCCTTGACCACGGCCTCCACCGGCTGGTTTTCGAAGTTGAAAGTGACGGCACCATCGCCGGCGGCCTGCTTATGAGGCTTGGCCAGGCTCTGTGGATGCACGTACTCGCCGCTGCCGCGGGTGAGCTCGGGCTTTTCCACCACGGGTGGCGGTGCGGCGTCCTGGTGCAGGGCCAGCGGCGCGGGCGGCGGGGCGCTCGCACCGGCAACGGCCTCGCGCTGGAGGGAGTCGTCGCGCGGTTGCGGCAAGGCGCAGCTCGCCAGCAGGATGGCGAGGGTGGCGGCCGTGATCGGTCGGATGGCAAACATGCGTCAACGTACTCCTTCAGGGACCTGCTGTTGCTGCGTGGCTTGTTGTTCTGCACGCCGACGTTGCACCGCCGCCCTCAGGGCGTCGATGCGGGCGCGGCGTTGCGCGGCTTCGCTGCCGGGGTCGTCACCCGGCGGCGGTGGCTGCGGCGGATTCTCGGCGGTACGGTTCTCGGGGCTACCCTCGGCGTTCGGTACCATCTGCCCGGCGACGGGTGGTCGCTGGCCTTCGGCGGGGGCATTTTCCGGTGCCTTGGCCAGGGCGTCGGGCCGAGCGGTGACAAGCGTCAGTTCCTTGCGCTCCCCACCGTTATCGAAGGTGGCGCTGCGCGGGCCGAGCGTTGCCAACGTCCACCGGCCATCGGGCAATGCCGCGCCTTCCTTCACACGCACCTGCTTGTCGCCCGAAGTACTGCGAAAAAGGGCCATCTTCAGGGTCGGGGTCAGGATGATGCCGGTTAGCTGGAGATCACCCAGGCTCACCGTATCGCCGGTGGCGGCCACCGCGCCCGGCTTGCGGTCGGCCGCGAACAACGGCCGTTGCCAGACTTCGGCGAAACTCGCCAGCGGCATCGTCTCGGGCATCACCGCCGCGCGTGCGGCACGGGCTTCTTCCGCTGCGCCCGGCACGTCGTTCCAGGCCACTTGACGGCCTACGCCTGCAAGGAACACCAGCAGGGCCGCGCCGGTGACGGCGCACGCGCCCGCTAGCCACGGAGCGAGGCGTTGATGGCCAACGGCGTTCATCGCTGGCCTCCATTGGCATTGGTGGCGGCCACGGTGCCGGAGGCACGCCGGATGTAGCCGGACAGCGTGAACTGGGTTTCCAGTGGCGCGGCATTGGACGACTTGGCGGCCACGGGGTTCCGATAGGCGCTGAAGTCGTCCACGAACAGGTAAGGCACGCCGTCTTCAAGATCGTGCAGCACGGCGGCCAACGGCTGCACGCCGCAACGCAGGCTGATGTTCACCGTTACCCGGGTATAGGGCTCGCCGGCCTTGCCGGCGGTCGGCACCGGCATCTTCTGCACCACGTCGCAGGGGCCGGCGTCCTTGTGCGACTCGGCCACCGTCACCACGCGCTGCATCAGGTTGGCAGCGGCGGTGTTGGCGTCGTCGTCGGGCAGGAAGGCGTCGCTCTGTACCTGGGTCTGCGACAACTGGGCGATGCGCTTTTCCAGCGCGGGGCGTTCGGCAATGGCAGCAGCGAAGCGACTGTGCGTGTCGCGCACATCGGCCATGTCACTGGCGATGCTCAGCTGCGGTGCCACGAACCACCAGTGCACCAGCACGAAATAGGCGATGGCCAGCACCACCACGAGCAGCAGCACGGCGAGCAGGCGTGAGGGGGCGGGGTCAAGGCGCACGCTTGCCTCCAGTGCTGGCGGGCGCGGGCTTGGCTTGCGCGGGAGGTGAGGCGCCTGCCGGTGGTCTTACCTTGGCCACCATGTAGAAACGCTCCTTGCCCGAAGATGGATCGGTGGCGATGGTGCCCTGGAAGCTGGGTTCGCCGATCAACCTGGCGCCCTTGAGTGCATCGACCAGCTTCGCCGCCTGCGGGCTTTGCCCCTGGAAGCCGAGGTCGCCGGTGTTGCTGATGGTCAGGCGCTCAAGCCATGTGTCGTCGGGCAGGCGGCGGGTGAGTTCATCGAGCACGGACAGCACAGATACCGTGCTGGATTTTCGCTGGGCCAGGAAACCCGCGGCACCGGCACTTTCGCTCAGGCGCTGGCGCAAGGCGGATACCTTCTGCGCGTCGGCACGCATGCCCTCCACTTCAGATTCCATGGCATCGAGTGCGGACTGCCGGTTATGCACCCAGGTGGCCATCGCGGCGATGGCAAGCACCAGCGCACCGGCGGCAAGGGCTATGTTCATGCGGCGGCGGCGATCCACGCGCGTCGCGCGACGCTCGGGCGGAAGCAGGTTGAACCCGGCGCGGTGATCGTCCTGGATGGTATCCACCGCGTCGATGGCGATGCCGGCGTTCGCCAGGCCGTCGAGCAGTGGGTCAACCGCGCCCCGGGGCGTGGCTGCCATTTCCACCATCACCTTGCCTGCGGGCGCGGCAACATCGCGCAGTTCGCGCACGCCGTAGTGAACCTGTTCCGGACGGAACGGTGTTTGCCGGTCGATTTCGTAACCGGCCACCTGGCGGAGGTTGGAACGTGCGGCGGCAGGCAGCGACAGCTGGCGCCGCAGCACCTGGTCCGGCGGTAGCACCAGGGCTACGCGAAGATCACCGGGCGCTACCGAAGCCGTGGCGCGGCGGAACGCGGCCAGTTGGGCAGCGCCGTCGAGTTCGCCATCGATGAAGTGGATCTCGCCCCCGCTGGCGGCGCGTAACGACCATCCCTTGGGCTCCGCGGCGAGCAGGTACCAGTTGGGACCTGCCGCAATGGCTGAGCGCAGGCGTACGGGAAGCAGGCCCGACAGTTCACCCGACCACCAGGTGAAGAACGCGGGCATGGGCGAGTCGCGCCAGGCCTGGCGCACCTGGCGCATGGGTTCGTGCAGTGCTTCCTGCCACGCCGTCATTCGGAATCTCCTTCCTGCCATCGCAACACTGCATAGGGCTGGCTCCCCGCCTGCGCCCCGCGCAATCGAACCACGGCGCGCAGCACCGCACGGGTGCCGTCCGCCAGCGTCGCCTCGGACCGGATACTATGCGTTACTCCACTGGCGGCCGCCACCGAAGCATTCGGGTCCTGCCGCGTTGCCAGCAGGGCATTGGCCTGGTCCGGGGTCATGCCGGGAATCGCGGCCAGCGCCAGCGGCGGCGCATGCACAGGGTTGGGCCTTTCACGTCCGGACCAGATCGTCACCACCGGCGCCACCACTTCATAAAGGTCGTTATCCATACCAAGGACCTGTTGCAGTTCCTCGATGGTGGCGAAGGGCCCGTTACGTGGCCCGTAAGGTAAGCCTGCGGCTTTGTAGGCCGGCGCCTTGGCTCCGTTCGGTAATCCCGCTATACCGAACGAGCGCCAGTCCTGCACGGCAGCAGCCAGGGAGATCGCACGTTGTTGCGGTGCCCCACCCGCCTGGAACAGCGCCTGCAGCACGGCGCCGCTGGCACTGTTGAGGTCGACCTTGCCGTCCTCGTCGACCACGGTGACGATCACCTTGGCATCGTCGAAGGTCACCGGATAGGGTCGGCCATCGGGTATCGGGCGCTGTTGCGGATCCTGCGACATCAATCCGTTGATGGTCTGCACCAGGCCCGCCTCGGCCGCGTAATGGGCCTGCGCCTGGGCGAACTGGTAGCGCGCCTGCAAGCCTTCCGTGCGCGACATCACAGCGAAGCCGCCCAACAGGATCGCCAGCAACGTGCACGCCCACAGCACGATCAACATGGCCACGCCGCGCTGGCGGGTACGCGCGATCATCGCAGTACCGCCGGACGGCGCGGCAGGTTGCCAAGCGGATTGCGTCCGTTCACGGAGGTCGGGTCGATGCGCAAGGGGGCGATGATCTCGGGCGAGCCCACGCCGCCGGCCAGCTTCATGCGCAGGGCAATCATCGAGGGTAGGCGGCGGCCATCGGGCCAGCGGTCCACCCATGGACCGGGATTACCCTGGTCGTCGTAACCCCGGTAGGCGAACGAGCCGCTGTTCACCCCAGCCAGGAGGATCTCCGGATCGCCCGGCGCCACCGGTGGCGAACCATCGGGCGGGAGCAGGCTGAAGGTCACCTGCAGCCGGTTGCTGTTGTTGTCGCGCACGAGCTGCAAGGTCATGATCTGCGCGCCGGCCTTGCCGAGGTAGCCCGGCAAAGGGGCGACGAAACGCGCAGCATCGGGTTGCCCGTCGAAGACAATGCCATCGCCCTCGTCGGTGACGGCGAACGGCAGCGCCAATGCCTGGGCCACTTCGCGCTGCACGAATTGCCCGGTGGAGCGGACTTCGTCCATGCGCCCGATGCGTTCCTCGCCACTGTGCACGATCCGCGTCGCTGTGCGGATGCCCGAATACACCCCCAGCAGGATCAGGCTCAGCAGCACGATGGCCGCGAGCACTTCGATCAGGGTGAAGCCGCGCTCATGTTTCATGGCATGCCCGGGATCGCGTTGCCAACGCCCGTGGCCCCTGGCGGCGGCGCCAGGCGCAGGGTGGCGAAACGGGCTGTCTGGTTACCCCAGGTGATCAGCAGGTCCAGGCGGAACAGCTGGGGCGCGGACAGATTCTGGTTGGCTGCCTGAAGCTGCAGCGGCGAGGTCAGCTGGCCGGCCGGTTGCCACGGCGACACGGTGAGCCGCCAGCTGTAGTTGTCGTCGAACTTGCCCTGGGTGATACCAGGCTGCAAGGGATCCACAACGTAAGCGCCGTCGAGCACAGCGCGCGCGTGCAAGGCCGCGATGCTGCGGTCGCCTGCCTTGGCCGTCAGCCGCAAGGACGAGCCCGCCACTTGCATCAGCGCGGCAAAGGCAACGGCAAGCACGGCAATGGCGGCGATCACCTCGAGCAGGGTGAAGCCGCGCTGGGCATGCCGTGGGTGCTGTGTCATTGGCGGTCCACGCTGATGGCCCCGGTAAGCCATGCCACGTTCACCCGCCACTCCCGCGTGCCGCGGCTGAGCGTGATGCGCCCACCGGTGGAACTACCGTCCGGGAAGAAACGGATGGCTGCCTGGCTGTTCGACTGGTCGGCCTTGGCACTGTTCACCGACAGCTTCATCCCTTGAGGCAAATGCTGCACATCGCGGCCGGGGGATTGGTAGGTCGGTCCAGAAACATCCACCAGGAATTTCTGTTCCTTGCCCTGCACGATCGCCTGCATGCGGGTGTAGCGCAGGGCGCTGGCCAGCTCGCCGGACGCAGCATTCACCCGCGCGGAGGCCAGGCCCTGGCTTACCGGGATGGATACAGCGGCCGCTGCCAGGCCCAGCAGCAGGATGACCGCGAGCATCTCGAAAAGCGTGAAGCCACGCGGTCGCATGGGGGTTCGTTACTGCCAGTTGCCGTAGTCGGCGCTATAGCCGTCGCCGCCGGGCTTGCCATCCTGGCCGTAGAACACGAGGTCGTAGCTGCCGTGCTCACCCGGCGCCTGGTAGCCGAACGGGTGGCCCCAGGGGTCCTTCAGGTCGGACGGCTTGGCGTATGGCCCCTGCCAGTTGCCGGCATTGGCGGGCTTGGCTACGAGATCGTCGAGGCTGGCCGGCGGCGAGCCGTTGTCCAGGGCGTAGTTTTCGACCTTCTGGCCGAGGGTGATCACCTGCGCCTTGCCGGCACCGTACTTGCCCTTGTCCAGGTTTTTCACCACCTGGTTGACCACGATCGCGCCGACGATGCCGATCAGCACGATCACGGCGAGCATTTCAAGGAGGGTGAAGCCACGCTGCGCGTGGGCGGGAAGTGAGCGACGCTGGGTCATGCTTGAACCTCGTGATGCAATCATTGGATGTTGCTCGTCAGGCTGAGCAACGGAAGCAGGATGGCGGACATGATGATCGCCACGAGCACCGTCATGACGATGGTAAGTGCCGGCACCAGGGCGGCGAGCAGGCGGTCGATGGCGCGCTTGGCCTCGACGTCGAAGGTGTCGGCGACCTTCAGCAGAAGGGTGTCGAGCGCGCCGGCCTCTTCGCCCACCTGGATCATCTGCAAGGCCAGGCGTGGGAACCGCTGTGTGGCGGACAGCGCGGCGCCCAGGCCCGCACCACCCTTGACCTGCTCGGCGGCCTTGCCGAGGGCTTCGTCCAGCGCGCGGTTGCCGGTGACCTGGCGGGCGATGGTGAGCGAAGACAACAGCGGCACGCCATTCTTCAGCAAGGTGCCCAGCGTGCGCGCGATGCGTGCGGTTTCCACCTTCAGCAGCAGCGGCCCGGATACTTTCATCTCCAGCAACTTGCCATGGAATGCAAGGCGGGTGGCTGGGTCGCGCAGGCGCACGCGCAGGAAGAACACGCCCACGACCATCAACACCAGCACCACCAGCCACCAGTTGCTGATGAATTCGCCCAGCGCCAGCACGGCGCTGGTGATCCACGGCACCGGTACCTGCATGTCCTGGAAGATCGGCACGAACTGCGGCACCACATAGGCCAGCAGCAGGATCAGCGAACCGAACACGCCCACCATAAGGAAGGCGGGGTAAATCAGCGCGTTGATGATGCTGCCGCGCAGGGCCTGGGCGCGCTCGAGGTAGTCGGCCAGGCGGCGCAAGGTCTCTTCCAGAGAACCGCCGGCCTCGCCCGCGCGCACCAGCGAGATGTACAGGCGCGGGAACACGCCGTGTTCCTCATCCAGCGCATAGGACAACGTGTTGCCGCCGCGCACGCGATCGCGCACGCGTTCGACCAGTTTCTTCGCCCGCTCGCTGTCGGGGAGGTCAAGCAGGATGCCCAGCGCACGATCGAGCGGCTGGCCGGCACCGAGCAAGGTGGCCAGCTGGTGGGTGAACAGCGCCAACTGGTCGCCGCTGAATGGCCCGCGTCGGAACATCCCGCCAATGCCACCGCCACCGGCGGCGTTGGCCTCGCGGGCGTCCAGTGGCGTGTGGCCCTGGTCCTGCAGGCGGGCGATGACGTCATCGACACTGGCCGCTTCCATATGGCCCTGCAGCACTTCGCCAGAGGCAGTGACCGCGCGATAGCTGAACTGCGACATGACTTAAGGCGGCCGGTCAGGATTCCTGCGTCACGCGCAGGACTTCTTCGATGGTGGTGATGCCCTGGACGGCCTTGGCCAGGCCGTCCTCGTACATCGTGCGCATGCCCTCGGAGCGGGCCAGTCGCTCGATCTCGCCGGCATCGGCGCGTTGCATCACCAGGCGTCGCAAGGGATCGGTCATCACCAAAAACTCCATGATGGCGCGGCGCCCGCGGTACCCGGTGGGATTGGTGGCGCTCGTGCCAGGCTTCCATAAACGGATGGGCCGCTCGTTCGTGTACTTGTGCAGCTCGAATTGCTCCACCACCTCGGGCAGGGCCTCGTAAGGTATGGCGGTTTCCGGGTCCAGGCGGCGCACCAGGCGCTGGGCCAGGATGCCGTTGACGGTGGATCCGAGGAGGTAGTCCTCCACCCCCATGTCCAGCAGGCGGGTGATGCCGCCCGAGGCGCTGTTGGTATGCAGCGTGGAAAGCACCAGATGACCGGTGAGCGCGGACTGGATGGCGATGCGGCAGGTTTCCAGGTCACGCATTTCGCCGATCATGATGATGTCCGGATCCTGGCGAACGATCGAGCGCAGGGCGCCTGCGAAATCCAGGCCGATCTGCGGCTTCACCTGGATCTGGTTGATGCCCTCGATCTGGTATTCGACCGGGTCTTCGACCGTGATGATCTTGACATCGGGCGTATTGATCTTCGACAGCGCGGTATAGAGCGTGGTGGTTTTACCCGAGCCGGTGGGGCCGGTTACCAGCAGGATGCCGTGCGGGCGCTCAAGTACCTCGATGAAGCGCTGCTGGAAGTTGTCGGTGAAGCCTAGCGATGCGAAGTCGAACACCACCGATTCGCGGTCCAGGATACGCATCACCACCGATTCGCCGAAGCTGGTGGGCACGGTGGACACGCGAAGGTCCAGTTCCTTGCCCTGCACGCGCAACTGGATGCGGCCGTCCTGCGGCAGGCGGCGTTCGGCGATGTTCAACCGCGCCATGATCTTCACGCGGGAGATCACCGCGGCGGTGGAACTGGACGGCGGGGCTTCGACTTCGTGCAATACGCCGTCAATGCGGTAGCGCACCTTCAGCCGGCTTTCGAACGGCTCGATGTGCACGTCGGACGCGCGTTGCTCCACGGCACGCTGCAGGATCAGGTTCACCAGGCGGATCACCGGCGCCTCGGAGGCAAGGTCGCGCAGGTGTTCGACGTCTTCTTCCTCAGCGTTGGTGCCATCGAGGTTTTCCACGATGCTGCCCATGGCCGAGCGGCCCTGGCCGTAGTAGCGCTCGATCAGGTCGTCGATTTCCGAGCGCACGCCGATGCGCAGGCCCACCGGACGGCCCGTGGCCAGACGCGCGGCCTCCAGCGGGAATGTGTCGGCAGGGTCCGCCACGATCAGGGCCAGGCCATCGTCGCCTTCCCGCACGGGCACCACGTGGTATTGCTTCAAGAACCGCAGCGACAGTTCCACCTCGGCGGGGGGCATGTCCGGGGCATCGCGGGCGGACATCAGGGGGGCGTCGAGCAACTCCGCCCAGCCTTCGGCCAGGTCGCGCTCGGATACCAGGCCCAGGCGGGCCATCAGCGACGTGAGCGTGCCCTCGGGGGATTCCTCGTGCAGGCGACGGGCACGGGCGAGATCGGCATCTTTCAGGCGACCACGCGCCACCAATGCCGCGCAGACGTCGGCCTCGCTGAGCGAGGGTGTCTTGCCCGGGCGCTCCGCGCGCGTGGCTCCACTTGCTGCCGCCATGGTTTTCCCGTCCCTGCTGAGTCTTTAGGGGTGAACGATCTAGCATAACCCGGCCCAAGCTACCCGATTATGGCGAGAAGTCGGAAAGCTTTGTGACTGAATGTGACCGCGTTCAGACTCCGGGAGTTCCGCCAGCGGAAATGCGAAACAGGCTGTCTGCGATGACGAAACGCGCTGCCTACATGAATGCCGGCAATACCCTGACATGGAATAATGGCCGGCCCTGTCGCAGCGCAGCACGAAATCCGCATGAACCTGATCGATATCGGCGCCAACCTTACCCACGAGTCGTTCCGCCACGATTTCGACGAAGTGCTGCTGCGGGCCTCCATCCAGGGCGTGTCCCGGCTGGTGGTGACGGGCGCCTCGCTGCAGGGCAGCATCGATGCCCTGGCGCTCGCCCGCGGACGCCCCGGGGTGCTTTACGCCACTGCGGGCGTGCATCCGCATCATGCCGTGGAGTACGACGACGCGACGGATGCGCGGCTTCGGGAACTGGCCACCCAGGCCGAGGTGGTCGCCGTCGGCGAAACCGGGCTGGACTACCATCGAAACTATTCGCCGCGCGACGTACAGCTGGCCGTATTCGAGCGCCAGCTCGCCATCGCGGCGGACCTGCACATGCCAGTGTTCCTGCACCAGCGCGATGCCCACGACGACTTCATCGCCCTGCTGCGCGCCGTGCGCGACCGGCTGCCGGCCGCGGTGGTGCATTGCTTCACCGACGATGGCGAAGCACTTCGCCACTACCTGGATATGGACTGCCACATCGGCATTACCGGATGGATCTGTGACGAGAGACGCGGCACGCACCTGCGTGAACTGGTGAAGCTGATTCCCGCCGACAGGCTGATGCTGGAAACCGATTCGCCCTACCTGTTGCCGCGCACCGTGAAACCACCGCCGGCGCACCGCCGCAACGAACCGATGTTCTTGAAGCACATCTGCGAGGAAGTGGCGCGTGATCGTGGCGAGGAGGTCGCCGAGGTCGCCGCGGCAAGCACGCGCACGGCCGAATTGTTCTTCGGGCTCGAACGCTTAGGCTAGGTTGGGGGTCAGAGTAGTTACTCTGACCCCGTTGACGACACCACGCGGGTTTGCCCGGGTGCCAGGCCATCGAGCCCGTACGGCCCCACCGACTCGCGGATCAGGCGCAGGGTGGGCAGTCCCACGGCGGCCGTCATACGGCGAACCTGGCGGTTGCGCCCCTCGCGCAGGGTGATCGCCACCCAGCTGGTGGGGATCGCTTTGCGGAATCGCACCGGCGGATCGCGCGGCCAAAGCCATGTAGGCTCGTCGATCACCTGCGCACCTGCCGGCAGCGTGGGGCCGTCGTTAAGCGTGATGCCATGCCGCAAGGGTTCCAGGGCATCGTCAGTCGCGACGCCTTCCACCTGTACCAGGTAGGTCTTGGCTTCCTTGTACTTCGGGTCGGTCAGCCGGTGGGCCAGGGCACCGTCGTCGGTAAGCAGCAACAGGCCTTCGCTGTCGTGGTCGAGCCGTCCTGCGGGATAAATATTCTTCTGCCTGACGAATTCCGCGAGGGTCGGGCGACCCTCGCGGTCGACGAACTGGCACAGCACGCCATAAGGCTTGTTCAGTGCCAGCAGCATGGGCCTTTAGCGCGGCTTGACGAAGCGCAAGGTCATGCGGTCGGACTCGCCGATGGCCTGGTACCTGGCGCGGTCCTGGTCTTTGAGCGCATAGGTGGGCGGCAAGGTCCACACCCCCTTCGGGTAGTCCTTGGTGTCCTTCGGGTTGGCGTTGACCTCGCTGGACCCAGCCAGCTTGAAGCCGGCGTCGGTGGCGAGCTTCACCACGTAGGCCGTGGGCAGGTAACCGGAGTCCTTGAGCTTGGCAAGGTCGGTGCCGTCGGCGGCACGGTGGTCTTCCACGCCCAGCACCCCACCCGGTGCGAGCACGTCGAAGAACGCCTTGAACATCGCAGGCGCCGTGCCGTCATCGGTCCAGTTATGTACGTTGCGGAAGGTCAGCACCATGTCGGCGGAGCCCGGCGCGCCAAGCTTGGGCGCCTTCTCGTCGATGCTTTCCACCTGGGCCTTGCCGAAGTGGGCGGGATCGTTGGCCACGCGCGCCTTCAGCGACGATATTTCCTTGCCTTCACCCTGCCCGATCACCGCGGCTGTGTAATAACCGTTGTCATGCAGCAGCGGGGCGAGGATCTCGGTGTACCAACCACCGCCCGGGGCGATCTCGATCACCTTCATGTCGGGGCGCAGACCGAAGAAGGTGAGGGTTTCCTTCGGATGGCGGTAGACGTCGCGTGCCTTGTTGGCCGGCGAGCGCCAGCTGCCGGCGATCACGGCATCGAGTTGGCCGGTGGTGAATTGCCCGGCGGATGTCGGCGGTACGGCGGTGGCCGGCTGGTCTTCCGGCTGCGCAAAAACCTGCGGCGCGGCGGCGAGCGCGCAGGCGGCGAAAACGGCGGCGAGTGTCTTCATGGCGTTCCATCGGTGGGGGTGGGACGACAGCCTGCCTGCTGGGTGGGCCGTCGTGGGCAAAGGCATCATAATCGGTCTTCCCCCGAGGCAGGATCATCTTCCTTGAAGCGCATCACAATCCACGCGGTCCTGGCGACTTTCGGCATGGCCGGCATCGTTCATGCCGACGACACCACGCCGCCGGCCCAGCGCCTGGAACCGGTGGTGGTCACCGCCACCCGCAGTGCGCAGTCCCCCTACGACGTGGCGGCCACCATCAACGTGGTTCCGGCCCCGCCCGATGGCGCGCTCAACGTGAACCTGTCCGAGATGCTGGCCAGCGTGCCAGGCATCCTGGCCCGCGATCGGCAGAACTACGCCCAGGACGAGCAGCTCTCCATCCGTGGCTTCGGCGCGCGGTCGACCTTCGGCATCCGCGGCGTGCGCCTGTACACCGACGGTATCCCGGCCAGCATGCCCGACGGCCAGGGCCAGGTTTCCCATTTCAACCTGGGCTCGGCCGACCGCGTGGAAGTGCTGCGCGGTCCGTTCTCCGCGCTGTACGGCAATGCGTCGGGCGGCGTGGTGCAACTGTTCACCGCCGACGGCCAACAACCGGACGAACTGCGCGCGGGCCTGGCCGGCGGCAGCAATGGCATGCTGCGCGCCGACGTCGGCGCCCGCGGCAAGGACGGCCCGGTCGACTACAACATCGACTACACCCACTTCCGCACCGACGGTTACCGCGACCATAGTGCGGCGCGGCGCGAATCGGGCAATGCCAAGCTCGGCTGGCAGATCGATGACGGCAAGCGCCTGACGCTGGTGCTGAACACGCTGGATGTTCCTTTCGCGCAGGACCCGCTCGGGCTCACCCGAAGCCAGTGGAAGGCCGATCCCAGCCAGGCCACGTCGGTGGCGGACACTTACAACACGCGCAAGACGGTCAACCAGACCCAGGGCGGCCTGGTCTTCGACGATTCGATCGACGAACACAACAGCCTGCGGGTGATGGGCTACTACGGCAGCCGCAACGTCCTTCAGTATTTGTCGATACCCAAGGCCACCCAGGCCAGCCAGCCGGGAAATTCCGGCGGCGTGGTGGATCTTTCCAATCAGTACGGCGGCGGTGATGCGCGCTGGACGTGGTCGGGCGACCTCGCCGGCCGGCCGTTCGAGCTTGCCGCAGGCGCCACCTACGACAATCAGCACCAGCACCGCACCGGCTACAACGACTATGTAGGTGACATCCTTGGCGTACGTGGCGACCTGCGCCGCGATGAGATCGACCGTGTGTTCGACTTCGACCAGTACGTCCAGGCCACCTGGAAACTGGCCGATCGCTGGACGGTGATGGGTGGCGTCCGCCACTCGCAGGTGAAATTCAACTCCGACGACCGTTACATCGCTGCTGGCAATCCCGACGACAGCGGCTCGAAGGATTACAGCGCGACCACCCCCGTGGCGGGCGTGATGTTCAGCGCAAGCCCGTCGGTGCATCTTTACGCCAACTACGGCAAAGGCTTCGAGACGCCGACCTTCTCCGAGCTTGGATACCGCAACGACGGCGGCCCGGGGCTGGCCTTCAACCTGCAGCCGGTACACACCCGCAGCACCGAGGTGGGCGTCAAGCTGCGCCCGTCCGACAGCACACGTGCGGAATTCACCGTGTTCCGCTCCGACAGCCAGGACGAGCTGGCGGTGGCCACCAATCTGGGTGGACGCACCACCTACCAGAACATCGACCGCTCGCGCCGACAGGGCTTCGAGGCATCACTCTCCAGCCAGTTGGCGGATCGTCTGAAGCTCAACCTGGCCTATACGCGGGTGCAAGCGACGTTCCGTTCGCCCTTCCTGACCTGCGTCGTCGCCGGCTGCTCACGTCCGGACACGCCGGTGGCCGCGGGCACGGGCATTCCCGGTGTGCCGGGAAGTTACGCCTACGCCGCCCTGGCGTGGGGCGCCGATACCGGCTGGCAGTTAGGCTTGGATGCCACTTATAACGACAAGACGCCGGTGAATGACACCAACAGCGAATACGCACCGGCCTATACGACGGTAGGCGTATCCGGTGGCTACGTGATCGATCGCCAGCACTGGCGCATCCACGGCTTCGCGCGCGTCGATAATGCCTTCGACCGCACCTACGTCGGCTCGGTGATCGTCAACGACGGCAATGGCCGTTACTACGAGCCCGCGCCGGGCCGCACATTCCTGGTCGGCGTGGACCTGCGCTGGCGCGACTAGCCCAGGTCGGCATTTCCGGGCGCACACGCCGCTTCGACCTTGCGCATGGCAAGCTTGGCGCCTTTGCCATGTGTGAGGAACATCCCATGAACAAGCGCAAGCTCGGCCAGTCCGCACTCGAGGTCGCCCCGCTCGCCTTCGGCGGCAACGTGTTCGGCTGGAGTGCGGATGAAAAACAATCCTTCGCCCTGCTCGACGCCTTCGTCGACCACGGCTTCAACCTGATCGATACCGCCGACGCCTATTCGGCCTGGGTGCCGGGCAACAAGGGCGGCGAATCGGAAGCCATCATCGGCAAGTGGCTCAAGGCCAGCGGCAAGCGCGACAAGGTGCTGATCGCCACCAAGGTGGCCAAGTGGCAGCAGCACCCGGGGCTTTCACCGATCAACATCAACGAGGCGGCGGACGATTCCCTGCGCCGCCTGGGCGTGGACCACATCGACCTGTACCAGGCCCACGAGGACGACCCGAAGACTCCGCTGGCGGAGACCCTGCACGCCTTTGCCGGTTTGATCCAGAAGGGCAAGGTGCGCGTGATCGGTGCCTCGAACTACAGCGCCGAACGCTTCGCCGATGCGCTGAAAACCTCGCAGGCCGAAGGCTTGCCGCGCTACGAATCGATGCAGCCGGAATACAACCTGATGGATCGCGAGGCCTACGAAGCGCACATGGAGCCTGTGATCCTGAAAGAGCGTGTCGGCGTGATCAGCTACTACTCGCTGGCCAGCGGTTTCCTGACCGGCAAATACCGCAGCGAGGCCGACCTTGCCAGGAGCGCCGCACGCGGCGGCGCGGTGAAGAAATACCTCGACGCCCGTGGCAGGAAGGTACTGGACGCACTCGACGAGGTCGCCCGCCGGCATAACGGCAAGCCGGTGGAGGTGGCGCTGGCCTGGCTGATGGCCCGGCCCGGCATCACCGCGCCAATCGCCAGCGCGACGACCGTGGAACAGCTGGGCGAGATCGCCCGTGCAGCGGAGCTGAACCTGTCCGGGGAAGACATCAGCCTGCTTGACCAGGCCAGCGCGGGCTAGGGCTACAGGCGGCTTTTACACTGGGTACCGGGGCCGGATCGGTTACCATGCACGCCATGACAGATCCGACTCCGCCCCCGACCACCCATTTCGGCTTTCGCGACGTTCCCGTCGGCGAGAAACAGGCCCTCGTAGGCCAGGTGTTCACCTCGGTCGCGCGCAGCTACGACCTGATGAACGACCTCATGTCGTTCGGCATCCATCGCTTGTGGAAACGCCACTTCGTGGCCGTGAGCGGCGTACGCCGCGGCGACCGCGTACTGGACCTGGCCGGCGGCACGGGCGACATCGCCGCGCTGCTGAAGCCGGTGGTCGGCGACGAGGGGGAAGTCGTGGTGGGCGACATCAATGCCGCCATGCTTGGCGTGGGCCGCGACCGTCTTACCGATCGCGGTCTGGTGGCCGGCTTGCGCTGGGCGCAGATGAATGCCGAAGCCCTGCCCTTCCCGGACTCAAGCTTCGATGCGGTAACGATTGCCTTCGGCCTGCGCAATGTCACCGACAAGGACAAGGCACTGGCCGACATGTGCCGCATCCTGAAACCGGGCGGCCGGGCCCTGGTGCTGGAGTTCTCGAAGGTCAAGAGCGAGCTCTTCAGCAAGCTCTACGACTTCCATTCCTTCAAGGTGCTGCCGAAGCTCGGCCAGCTGTTCGCCGGCGACGCCGACAGCTACCAGTACCTGGCCGAATCGATTCGCAAGCATCCCGATCAGGAAACGCTCAAGGGCATGATGGAGCGTGCGGGTTTCGGCCGCGTGGAAGTACGCAACCTGTCCAACGGCATCGTGGCGATCCATCGGGCGTATAAATTCTAGGATTGGATGCGCGATAGCTGGAAGCGCGCGGTTACGCCATCGGTGACGATGTGGCTCCCAATATTCGGAGCCCGTCATGCTGACGTCGCCACCTATTTTTATTGCCGACTTCAAGGCGTTCTCGGCATTCGTCCAGAGCGAGGAATCAAACCACGGTTCCCCCGTTCCCGACACCGTCGTCAATGAGCCGCCCACGGCGGCGACAGGGTGGCTCTATGGCGAACGCCGGGATTCCATCGAAGTACATCGCGAGCGCATGGGACTTCGCTACACCCCTGAAGAACGCAAACTACTGCAGGCTCTTCGTGATGTCGTGAGCGCTGGCAGCCAATGGGCGGCTGCCGATACGCGGACCGTCAAACCGATGGCCAGGAACACGTGTACCGACATCGCAGCGGACAATGGCGACCTTACGTCCCCGCCGTTGACGGCCCGGATCTATAAGACGCGGAGCCAAGACCCCTTGTATCGGTCCCACCTTCCCGTGATGGCTCAACTGGCCGTCCGCGTTACCGCCGGTAACGTTGCGAAAGCGTCCGAGGGCGCCTCGTCTGCGCCCTCCGGCACCTGAACCGCCCCACCGCGTGGTGGCATACTCCGGGTTTCAGCCCGATCCCCCGGAGCCTCACCATGCGTTACCTGTCCGCCGTCGCGCTTGCCGCGTTCGCGCTGCCGCTGTCGGCCTTTGCCGCGGATCCCCACTCCTACGCCCAGCCGTCGGTGGTCCGCGTCACCCATCTGGACCTCGATCTCGGGGTCGACTTCGACCTCAAGGCCCTGGCGGGCACGGCCACGCTGAAGCTGGACTGGAAGGACCCCAAGGCCCAGGCCCTGGTGCTCGACACCCGGGACCTGAAGATCGCCAAGGTCGAGGCGCTCGGCGCCGGCGGTGCCGTCTCGCCGCTTAAATTCACCCTGGCGGCCAGCGACAAGGAACTTGGCGAAAAACTCACCATCGAGGCGCCGAAGCACCCGGCTGACGTACGCATCACCTACGCCACCGTGCCTACCGCCTCGGGCCTGCAGTGGCTC
>NZ_DATHFX010000380.1:0-15949 GCF_035317885.1 Pinirhizobacter sp. | reverse complement strand
TTGCCTCATGGCGGGACGAAGCAGTGGCTGCCGGCGCAAAGGCACATGTGCTCGGCGGCGGTGAAGGCACGCGCAGGCTACCGCCCACGTTGCTTACCAACGTCACCGGCGACATGAAGGTGATGCAGGAAGAGATCTTCGGCCCGCTGCTACCGATCGTGCCCTACGACCGCATCGAGGACGCCATCGACTTCATCAACGACCGCCCGCATCCGCTGTCGCTATACCTGTTCACCGACGACACCCGCGTAATCGACGACGTGCTAACGCGCACACGCGCCGGCGGCGTCACCATCAACGACACGCTGTTCCACATCGCCCAACACAACCTACCCTTCGGCGGCGTCGGCCCCTCCGGCATGGGCGCCTACCACGGCAAAGCCGGCTTCGACACCTTCTCCCGCCTGAAGCCCATCCTCCGCCAAGCCCGCTTCAACGGCGTCGCCCTGCTAAACCCCCCGTACGGCGCCCGCTTCCGCCGGATGCTTTCGATCATGCTCGGACGTTAGAGCGTCTGCGGCCAGGGCTTTCCCTTGACGACCTCAGAGTTGGAGGGAGGCCGGCGGGTGTCACCCTGGGAACGCTTCCGCAGGAGGGCAAAGCCCGACGAGGACTTAGTGACCAGGGTGACACCCGCCGGCCTCCCCCCTCGAGGCGCAAAAAAACGCCCCCGACAAGCGGAGGCGTTTTTCGGTGCGACGCGGCAGTGCTTAGAAGCGGTACTGGCCGGACATGCTGAGCAGGTTGCCCTTGTCGTCGTTCTCGCCGACCGTGAGGTCGCCGGTGGGGCTGAGCGAGTTGATGTGGGCCTTGTTGACGAAGATGTGGGCGGCGCCGAGGTTTACGTCGAAGCGCTCGGTCACCTTGTAGCCCAGGCCGAAGGTCAGCCAGCGGCGGGTGGAATCGGGCACGCGGACGTCGCGGGTGGCATTGTAGGTGGGCGTGGTGTCGACGGCGACACCGGCACGCAGGGTCAGCTTGTCGGTTGCGTAGTACTCGCCACCGACCGAGGCAAACCAGCTGTTGCGCCAGTTGAACTCTTCCACTGTGGGCGGCTGCGACGGGTTGCCGTACTGCACGGCCAGGTTCTTGAACGAATCCCACTTCGTCCAGGAGATGTCCATGCCCAGGCCGAACTTCTCATCCTGGTGCCAGAAGCTGGCGGTGGCGAAGGCCGGCGTGGTGAAGTCGGCGGTGCCGCTGGTGTGGGTGAACGGCGGTTGGCCGGTACCCAGCAACGGGGCAACCAGCGGATTGGAGAGCAGGCCCTGCACCTGGGCCGGCACCTGGAAGTTGGCCGTGCCTTCGAGCGTGTGGGAGATCTTCGAGTGGTAGTTCAGCGCGAAGCGATCCTGCGCGGTGAGCTTCCAGAAGCCACCCAGCTGCCAGCCGTAGGCCCAGTCGTCGCCCTTGATCTTCGCGCGGCCATCGGTGCCCGGGGGCACGACGGCGCCGATGACGCCCAGGTAGGTTGGCACGGCCTGCGGCGGGATGGCGCCGGCGGCCGCACCCTGCTGCACGATGCCCAGGCCCACGGCGTTGAAGTTGACCGCGCTGGTGAGCTCCGCGCTGGTCTTCTGCGCGATCGCGCTGGCACCCAGGGTGAAGGTATCAGTGACGTCGAACGAGGCTGACAGCGTGGCATCGAGGGATTTGAAATCGGACTTCAGGCCGCTGTAGCGACCGGTGAAATCGCTGTCGTAGTCGGTCTTGAAGCCGAACGGCGCGGTAAGCGCCACGCCCACGTGCCAGCGATCGGCCACCTTGGACTGGAAGTACATGGCGGGCACCGGGATGGTGGTGCCGGCATCGCCGCCGTTGGAACCTGCGATCGGACGGCCCAGCGCATCGGTGGAGCTACCGGAGAACTTGGTGCTGAAATTGATGGCGGTGACGTCGGCCTGGAAGGTGTTGCCGTCCAGCATGGTCATCGCGGCCGGGTTGTTCACGATCACCGAGGCATCGTTGCCTGCCGTGACGGAACCGGCGAAGGCCGTACCGAGCGACTTGGCGCTGTTTTCCTTCAGCTGGAACGCGCTGGCGTCGGCGGCGCGGGGGGCAACCAGTGCGCCGGCAATGGCAACGGAGAGGGCGGCAAATGCCAGCGGGCGAACCGCCCAGGCGCGGCGGGGAAGGGACATCTGCATTTGTGGACTCCTGCCAGTTTGTTCTTATGAATTCGAGGCGAGACTGCCCGGGGCCTAAGAGGTCCCTGTAACAGCGCGTTCATACGCGCGTTTGACAATCCCGGGCGAGACTGTGCCGTGAACTTTTCGTTAGCGCAAGTGGCGGTGCAGCAAAATGAGACACGGCTCCGGCTTCGATCGGGTATAACCATCGAACGCACCGATCCGGGGCGCAGCGCTGTTAGGCTTGTCAGGCCAGCCAACACGAAACACGGGGTTGCCCATGCAGTGCTTCGTCTACGCCAGCCAGCGCAAGCCCAATACCTATGTGTGGTTGCACACCCGAGACGGCTTCGACGTACTGCCCGAGCCGCTCACCCTGATGCTGGGGGAATTGCGCCTGGCCATGGAACTGGAACTGGACGACAGCCGCCGCCTGCCCCAGGAAGACGCCAAGGAAGTGCTGGCCGACCTTGCCGAGCGCGGCTGGCATCTGCAGATTCCCCCGGGCGACACCCTGGCCGTGGGTAACCAGCACTACCGCGGGCCTCTGCGCGAAACCCGCGACGAAACCCGCGAATAGTCCCCGCAGGAAGATATCGAGGTTAACGTTCGGTTACCGCGAGGCGTGTTCGCGCTTCCGTATACTCGCGCGTATGTCAAGAATCAAACCACGGCGCCGGCCGCCGCTTATCAAGTCCCTCCCGTGGTTCCTGCCGGCGCTGATCGCCGTTGCCCTGGCAGGATGGTCGACCCATCCGGTGGTGCTGATACCCCTGCTCCTGGCCAACACCCTGGCGATGGGTGCGGTATGCCACGCCATCGGCTTCGATCCGGAACCCAGCTTCGCCCGCACGCTCTTGCGCCGCGGCGCCGCGCACCTGGTGATGTTCACCAGCTATACGGCTGTGATGTTCCTGCTGGTGGCCTGGCCGCTGGTGCGCCTGATCCAGGAGCCCAGCCTTTCCGGCGCGCTGCTGCTGGCCGCGGCGCTGGTGGTGGCCCTGGCCTCGCTGTGGCGGATGTGGCCCGCCTTCGGCCTGGTCTTCGTCTGGGACGATGCCTACCCCGAGCAGGAAGACGGCTCGTGGATATTCACCGCGGTGGCACGCAGCATCGCCTTCGGCCGGCACCTGTCGGCCGAGGAGCGCTTCTTCTCGCATTTCCTGCCGGCGGCGATGGCGCTGCTGGTACTTTCGTTCGCCGCCGTGGCGCTGACCGGTCTCTATGGCGTGCTGCCTTCGGAACTGCGTATCAGCGCGTTGGCCATCTATGGACTGGTGCTGTTGCCACTGGGCTGCATGGTGATAGCCAACCGCACGCTGCGCGCGATGCTGTGCGAGGGACGCCAGCGTCCGCAGGGCTCCATGCCAGCGCGCGGTGGCAGCGCGGCGACGGCGCCCAAGTCAGATAAACCGGGCAAGGCGCCGCGGGTGGAGCCGGCGTTTGCCGTCACTGTACAGGCGCCCCGTCCCGCCGCCCCCATACCCGCCGGCCGGCCCCAGGCGGACCTGGACAATGATCTGCTTGAAGCCGCGCGCGGCGGCGACGTCGATCGCGCCCTTGCCCTGCTCGAAGCCGGCGCCGACGCCAACACCGCCGCGCGCGCGGATGACCGCGACCAACGCACCGCGTTGGTGCTGGCGGCGCTGATGCCCGATGTGCGCCTGTTGCGCGCACTGATCACCCGCGGCGCCGACGTCAACCGCGTGCACGCAGGCCTCAGCGCCCTCCTGGCCGCCTCGCGCGACAGCTGGCACGGCCGCGCCGACGCCGTCATGACCCTCCTGGCCAACGGCGCCAATGCCGCGGCCGTCGATGGCGAAGGCAACACGGCGCTGCATGGCGCGGTGCTCTGTGGCGAACCGACCATCGCTGCCATGCTGCTCGATGCCGGTGCACCGCTGAATGCCCTGAACAAGGCCGGGTATAGCGCACTGGCCACGGCCTGCCGCGCCGCCAACTGGAACCTCACCCGCTTCCTGCTCGAGCGCGGCGCCAAGGCCACGCCGGTCGATGGCGAGCCCGCCCTGGTCGCCGCCGCCGGCATCACTGAAGACGACGACGAAGGCGTGCGCATCCTGTTCAAGCACCGCGCTGCGGTGAACGCCACCGACAGCCACGGCCGCAGCGCCCTGATGGTGGCCGCGGCCGAAGGCCACGAGCGGATGTGCCGCACCTTGCGCGGTGCCGGAGCCGACGTGGCCCTGGCCGACCGTCGCGGCAGCACCGCGCTAATGGAAGCCGCGCGCGCCGGCGCGCCACGCATCGTGGAACTCCTGGCCGAAGCCACGCCCGATCCGCGCGCACGCGATAGCCATGGCCGCGACGCCCTCACCCTGGCTTGCCAGTCGCCACAGGCCCGCGCCGAAACCGTGCGTGCGCTTCTCGCCCTCGGCGCACAGCCGCGCGAAGCGGGCATGGATGGCCGCAGCGCGCTCGACCACGCCGCTGCCGCCGGCCGTTGGGACCTGGTCGCCCTGCTCGATCCGGAAACACCGCTCCCGGCCAGCATGAGCGATGTCGTGGTGCCCGAAGCCGGCGCCGATTCGCCGGATCATCTGCTCGATGCATTGCGCTTCGGCCACTGGGCCGTGGCATCCACGTTTGCCCGCCGCGTGCGCGAATGGCCGGCCTCGCAACTGGCCGCGATGTACTTCGAACTCTCAGCGCCGGGCCTTGGCGCCAGCCGTGCCTGGTTGCTCGAGCACGGCCTGGAGGCGGAGGCGCGCCTCGGCGCGCCGCGCCAGCGCGACGATGAAGAAGCCGATGGCGACGACGAAAGCGATGCCAACGTGCTTGGCCGGCGCCTTTTCGATGCACTGGTACCGCAGCTACCCTCATCGCAGGAAGCCGTCGCCCAGTTGCTCGACGCCGGTGCCACGCCAGCGGGCGCGGGATTGTTCCTGCAGGCTGTCGCACGCATGGGCGACAGCGAAGCGGAAGCCTCGCTGCTGCTGCGCATGCTCGGCGCGGGCGCGGATCCGTTTGGTGTCGATGCCCGCCTGCGCAGTGCCGTGCACGTGGCCGCGGCGGTCGCGCACCCGCGCGTGCTTGATGAACTGCTGGCCCGCGGCGGCGATCCGAACGCGCGCGACGGCCAGGGCCGCACGCCGCTGTTCGCGGCGCTGGAAGCGGGCAACCATGTCCTTGCGCGCGTGCGCAGCCTGGTGGCCCATGGCGCGGACCCGGAAACCACCGACGCCCACGGCGAGACCCCGCTGGGCGTGGCCATGGGCCAGGCGGATGTCGAACGCTGGCTAAGCTGGAGCCGCTGGCCACTGCCCCGCCGGCCGCTTCGCGCCAACGACCTGCCGCAGGCCGCCGCCAGTGGCGATGCGGAGGCCGTGCACCGGTTGCTCGACCTCGGCTTCGCCGTCGACACCCCTGACGACAAGGGCGCCACTGCCCTGCTGCGAGCCTGTGGCGCCGGTCACCGAGACGTCGCCGCCGTGGCGCTCGATGCCGGTGCCGATCCCGCGCTTGCTGCATCCACGGGCGCCACACCGCTGGTGGCGGCCGTGACCGCGCGGCGCGAAAACCTGGTGGCCTTGCTGCTCGAGCGCGGCGTAGCCGTCGACCAGCGCCTGCCCGGCGAGACCACCGCCACGATGATTGCCGCGGCCATGGGCTATCCCGAGATCGTCGAGGCACTCGTGGATGCCGGCGCGGACATCAACGCCCACGACGGCAGCGGCCACACGCCGCTGCATGCGGCTGCCCAATACTGTTTCGAAAGCAGCGACAGCCTGCGTTCGCGCCGCCTGCTCGACGCGCTGATCGGCCGCAAGGCCGACATCAACCACGCCGACAACGAAGGCAAGACAGCCCTGCTGCTATTGCTTGGCGCGCACAAGCGGCCAGGCGTGAGTTGCGACGCCACCCATCTGGGCGCCTTGCTACCGGCGCTACTGGATGCCGGTGCCGACGTGGGCCACGCCGACCAACGCGGCGTCACCGCCCTGCACGCCTGCGCCATGCACGCATTGCTGCCGCCGGCGCGTACGCTGATGACGCGCGGCGCCGATCGCAGCGCCACCGATGCCTTTGGGCGCACCGCGGGGGATGTCGCCCGCACCCTGGGACTGGTGGACGTCGCCCATGAATTGGGCGTGCGCGCCGGCGCAGTGCCCAGCGTCCGGCAGACGCTTCGCCAGCCCGCGCAACCGAACGACTGAGCCCTATCAGCTTCCGCGGGCGAGCGCGGCGCGGCGGCGCGCCTGACGGCGCTCCAGCCGCACCTGCTTGCGCTTGCGCGCCCGCTCGGCCAGGCACGAGAAAATCACATAAAGCGCAGGCGTACTGAGCAACGTGAGGCTCTGCGATACCAGCAGGCCGCCGATCATGGCGATACCCAGCGGCCGGCGCAGTTCCGAGCCTTCGCCAAGGCCAATGGCCAGCGGCAACGCGGCCAGGATGGCGACCATGGTGGTCATCATGATCGGCCGGAAGCGGACCAGGCAGGCCTCGCGGATAGCCTCGAGGTAATTCTTGCCATGCTCGCGTTCGGCCACCAGGGCGAAGTCGATCATCATGATCGCGTTCTTCTTCACGATGCCGATCAACAACACCAGCGCGATCATCGCGATCACCGAAAGGTCGGTGTCGGTGATCACCAGCGCCAGCAGGGCGCCGACACCCGCGGCCGGCAAGGTGGAAAGGATCGTCACCGGATGGATCAGGCTCTCATAGAGCATGCCCAGCACCAGGTAGACCGTGATGATCGCCGCCGCCACCAGCAACAGCATGTCGCCCTGGGATTGCTGGAACCGCTTGAAGTCGGAACCGAAGTCCATGCGGATGTCGCCTGGCAGACGCATGTTGTCGATGGTCTTCTGGATCACCTGGGTAGCCTCGCCCATGCTGATGCCCGGCGCCAGGTTGAAGCTGATGTCCATCGTGGTGTACTGGTCTTCGTGGATCACCTGCGTCGGGGCAAGGCCCGGCACCTGCTTGGTGACTGCCGTGATCGGCACCATCGCGCCGCTGGTGCTGCGCACGTAGATCCGGTTGATCGCATCGGGTGTCGCCGCCAGCGCCGGTAGCGCGCTCATCACCACCGAGTACTGGTTGATGTCCGAATAGATCGTGGACACCGAGCGCTGGCCGAAGGCGTCGTACAGCGCCGAATCGATGTTGCCCACGGTCACCCCCAGCCTCGACGCGGCATCGCGGTCGATCATCAGGTTCTGGCGCAGGCCCGCGTCGTCGACATCCGTCCCCACGTCGCGCAGCAGCGGGCTTTTCTTCAGTTCCGCCTGCAGCCGGGGCAGCCACAGCTGCAGGGTTTCCTGGTCGTTACCCTTCAGCGACACCGAGTACTGCGCGCCCTGGCTCGAGCCGCCGCCGGCACCGCCGGTGGGGAGGTCCTGCACGGCGCGAAGCCGCAGGTTCAGGTCGGGGAACTTGGCGGCTTTCGAGGACAACCGCGTGACCGCGTCGAAGGTGGTGTCCTCGCGGCCCTGGGCGAGGGTCTTCAGGCCGATGCTGAAGCTGCCGCTGGTGCCCTGCCGGCTGGTACCCAGGCGAGCGCCCACCGTGGCTACGTCCGGATCGGCACGCAACATCTGGGTCAGGCGCTCCATGCGCTTTTCCATCTCGGTGAACGACACGGTGGCGCCGGACGTGGCGCGTCCCTGGATCAGGCCGGTGTCCTGTGGCGGAAAGAAGCCCGTGGTGACCATGCGGGACAAAAGGAACGTGATGCCGATCAATACCAGCGGCGTGAGCGCCATGAACAGCGCATGGCGCAAGGTCCAGTCCAGCGAACGCCGGTACACCGCCAGCATGCCGTCGAGGAACCGCTCGATTCCTCGGCTCAGGCGCGAGGGCGGTCGGCGCGAATGGTGGGTAAGGAACCGGCCGCACAGCGACGGGGTGAGAGTGAGCGATACCAGTGCCGAGACCGCGATGGCCGAACACAGCACCACGGTGAATTCCTTGAAGAACATGCCGATGATGCCGGTGGCAAACAACAACGGGATGAACACGGCGATCAGCGAGGCGGTGATGGAGACGATGGTGAAGCCGATCTCGCGCGCCCCAAGCAGGGCGGCCTCGCGCCGGCTCAGTCCCTCGTCCATGTGGCGGATGACGTTCTCGATCACCACGATGGCATCGTCGACCACGAAGCCGATGGCGATCACCAGCGCCAGCAGCGACAGGTTGTTCAGCGTGTACCCGAAGATGTACATCATCAGGAACGCGCCGGCCAGCGACAGCGGCACGGCAAGGCCCGCGATCACCGTGGGCGCCAGCCGCCGCAGGAACAGCGCCATGGTCATCACCACCATGGCAAGGCTCAACAGGAGCGTGGCCTCCACTTCGTGCAGCGAGGCGCGGATGGTGGGCGTGCCGTCGAAGAAGGGCTGCAGCCTCACGCCTTCTGGCAACCATTCGCGCATCTGCGGCAGCTGGTCGCGGATGTTGTCCACCGTCTGGATCACGTTCGCGTTGGACTGCTTGAACACGTACATCAGCACGGCGGACTTCGAATTGAACCAGGCCGCCTGCTGCGCGTCCTGCTGGCCGTCGTACACCTTGGCCACCTGGTCAAGGCGGATCGGCGTGCCGTTGTTGTTGGCGATGATGAGCTTGGCGAAATCCGCCGCACTATGCATGTTGTCGTTGGCAACCACCGCCATGGTGGTGCGGCCATCGGACAGGAACCCCTGTGGCGAGGTCACGTTGGCGGCGGTGAGGGTATTGCGCAGCTGGTCCGGCGTCAGGCCCATGGAGTTGAGCTTCTGCAGGTCCACATCCACGCGCACCGCCGGCGTGGCGCTGCCATAGATGTCGACGCTTGCCACGCCCACCTGCTGACGCAGGCGCTGGGCCAGCAGTGAATCGGCGATGTTGTACAGCGCATCACGGGCCAGCGTGTCGGAGGTGAGCGCGATGGCGATCACCGGGTCGTCGTTCGGGTTGGCCTTCTGGTAGCTCGGTGGCTGCAGCCCGGCAGGAAGATCGGACTGCGAGGCATTGATTGCCGATTGCACGTCGCGGGCCGCGGCATCGATGTTGCGCTGCGCGTCGAAGATCATGAAGACCGAGGCGCGGCCCTCCGAGCTATTGGAGCGCATCGTGGAAATGCCCGGCACCTGGCCCAGGTGCCGCTCCAGCGGTGCCGCCACCGTGGCCGCCATGGTGTTGGCGTCGGCGCCGCTCTGGCTGGTCTGCACGAAGATTGCCGGGAACTGGATGTCCGGTAACGCCGCCACGCCCAGCAGGCCGTAGCAGATCATGCCGACCACAAAGACGCCCGCGGCCAGGAGGCTCGTGCCGATCGGACGGCGGATGAAGGGACCGGAAATATTCATGCTTTGAGGATTAAGGGGGCGGCCGGCGGCATGGCCAGGACGCGCCCATGAACGTCGATGCCCGGAAAAGGCTTCGCCGGGCGGTTGCCCGCCCGGCGATCAAAGGGTACCCCGGCACGTCGCGCCGTGCGCGACGGAGGGTGGATCACGCCAGTCCCCGGGCGGTGTCGCGGGCGATGGCCCGCCGCTCCCGGCGCGACTCGATCCAGTCGGAAACACGTTCCATGTACAGGTAGATCACCGGCGTGGTGTACAGCGTGACCAGCTGGCTGAGCAGCAGGCCGCCGACGATCGACACACCCAGCGGACGGCGCAGCTCCGAACCGATGCCATTGCCCAGGGCCAGCGGCAAGGCGCCCAGGAGTGCCGCGGCGGTGGTCATCATGATCGGGCGGAAGCGCAGCAGGCAGGCGCGGCGGATGGCGTCATGGGCATTCATGCCCATGCGCTTCGCCTCGATGGCGAAGTCGATCATCATGATCGCGTTCTTCTTCACGATGCCGATCAGCAGCACGATGCCGACGATGCCATCCACCGACAGGCTCATGCCACACAGCAGCAGGCCAAGCAGGGCGCCGACACCGGCGGGCGGCAGC
This sequence comes from Pinirhizobacter sp., assembly GCF_035317885.1. Lineage (GTDB taxonomy): Bacteria > Pseudomonadota > Gammaproteobacteria > Xanthomonadales > Rhodanobacteraceae > Pinirhizobacter. The sequence continues at coordinate 5,908 of NZ_DATHFX010000380.1, read as the reverse complement.
GTGGAGATGATGGTGATCGGATGGATGTAGCTTTCATACAGCACGCCCAGCACGATGTAGATCACCACCACGGCAGCCAGCAGCAACAGGACGGTATCGCCCACCGAGGATGAGAACTCCGCCGCCTTGCCGACGAACTGCTTGGCCACCTGCGGCGGGATATTGACCTGGTTTTCCACTTCGTGGATCGCGCTCACGGCCTCCGACAGGGAATAACCCGGCGCCAGGTTGAAGGCGATGGTCACCGCCGGCAGCTGTTGCTGGTGGCTGATTACCAGCGGGGCGTTGGTGATCTGTGCGGAGGCCAGCGTGGAGATCGGCACCGCGCCGCCGCCACCGAGCAGGATGCCGGTGTTGGACAGGCCGATGCCGGTGGCCGTGGCCGAATTGCTCGACGAGGCCTGGCCGAAGGTGGTGGCGTTGCTGCCGGTGAGCGCGCCGCTGCCGTTGCTCTTGACGTAGAGCTTGTCCAGCAGATCCTTGCTGGAACGGAACTGCGGGTCGACCTCCAGCACCACGCGGTACTGGTTGAGCTGGGTGAAGATGGTGGAAATCTGGCGCTGGCCGAACGAGTCGTAAAGCGTGTCATCGATGGTCTGTACCGGCACGCCCAGGCGGCTGGCGGCATCACGGTCGATGGTGAGCTTGAGCGCGTTACCCATGTCGGCCAGGTTGTTGTCCACGTCCGCCAGTTCCGGGCGCTGACGCAGCGCCGCGGTCATCTGCGTGGCGTACTTGGACAGTTCGGCCGAATTCACGTCGCTCATCGCGTACTGGTATTCCGTAGCGGCTACGCGGCTTTCCAGCGTCACGTCCTGCACCGGCTTCAGGTACAGCGCCGTGCCCGGCAAGTGCGCGGCGGCTTCCTGCAGGCGCCTGACCACGTCTTCCAGGTCGCCGCGATCGGAGCGGTCCTTCAGCACGATGGAAATCTGGCCCTGGTTCAACGTGGGGTTGATGGAACCGGCGCCGATGAAGGCGGCAACGCCGCTGACGTCCGGCACTTTGCGCAGGGCATCGGCCACCGCCTTGGTGCGCAGTTCCATCTGTTCGAAGGCGACGTTCTGGTCGGCCTGCACGACGCCTGTGATGAGGCCGGTGTCCTGCTCGGGCAGCAGGCCCTTGGGAATGACGATGTACAGCACCACGGTGAGGGCCACGGTAATGCAGGCCACCACCATCGTCGTGCGCTGGTGGGCCAGCACCACGTCGAGCGAACGCTCATAGATACCCACCACGCGCGACCACCAGGTGACCTTGCCATCGGCGGCGTGGCGCTCATGGGCGTCTTCGCCCTCGGGCAGCGAATCGGCCTTCAGCAGGTACGCGCACATCATCGGGGTGAGGGTCAGTGACACCAGCATCGAGATCGCCACGGCGATCGTCAGCACCCAGGCGAACTCATGGAACAGGCGGCCGGTGACACCCGGCATCAGCAGCAGCGGCAGGAACACGGCGATCAGCGACACCGTCAACGACACCACGGTGAAGCCGATCTCGCGGGCGCCGATCTCGGCCGCCTCCTTGCCGTCCTTGCCCTGCTCGATGTAGCGGACGATGTTCTCGATCATCACGATGGCGTCGTCGACCACGAAGCCCGTGGCCACCGTGAGCGCCATCAGCGAAAGGTTGTCCAGCGACATGCCGGTGAAGGCCATCACGCCGAAGGTACCCAAAAGCGACAGCGGCACCGCCACCGACGGGATCACCGTGGCCCACAACCTGCGCAGGAAAACGAAGATCACCGCCACCACCAGGAAGATGGTGAGGAGCAGGGTGAACTGCACGTCCTCCACCGAAGCGCGGATGGTCACCGTGCGGTCGGAGAACACTTCCAGCTTCACATCGGCCGGAAGCACCGTCTGAAGGTCCGGCAGGATCTGCCGGATGCGCTCCACCGTCTGCACGATGTTGGCGCCGGGCTGGCGGCGGATGTCCAAAAGCACCGCGGGCTTGCCGTCCGCCCAGGCGGCCAGCTGGTCGTTCTCGACGCCGTCGACCACGTTGCCGACGTCGGTCAGGCGGATCGCCGCGTTGTTCTTGTACGCGATGATCGTGTCTTTGTACTCCGCCGCCGTGGCCAGCTGGTCGTTGGTACCGATGCTGTACGACTGCGTCTTGCCGTTGAGCGTGCCCTTGGGCGCGTTCACGTTGCTGGCCGTCAGCGAGCTGCGCAGGTCCTCCATGGTGAGGCCCAGGTTCGACAGCTGGGTCGGGTTCACCTGAATGCGCACGGCCGGGCGCACGTTGCCGGCGATGCTCACCAGGCCCACGCCCTGCACCTGCGCCAGGCGCTGGGCCAGGATGGAATCGGCCACGTCGTTGATGTCGCGCAGCTGCACCGAATCGGAGGTGAGCTTCAAGGTCATGATCGGCGCGTCGGCCGGGTTCACGCGGTTGTAGACGGGCGGATACGGCAGCGAGCTGGGCAGCGTGCCCTTGGCCTGGCTGATCGCCGACTGCACGTCCTGCGCGGCGATGTCGATGTCGCGGCCCATGTCGAACTGCAGGATGATCGTGGACAGGCCCGCCGACGAATCCGAGCTCATCATCTGCAGCCCGGAGATCTGGCCGAAATTGCGCTCAAGGGGCGTGGTGACCAGCGAGGCCATGGTGGTGGCGCTGGCACCCGGGTACTGCGTGGTAACCACCAGGCTGGGCGCGTCGATTTCAGGCAGCGCCGATACCGGCAGTTGCCGGTAGCCCAGGATGCCCAGCAGCATGATCGCCACCATCAACAGGGAGGTGGCGATCGGCCGGCGAATGAAGAGTGTCGAAAAACCCACGTGGTGTTTCCTTGCAAGACTTCTTTAAGGTCACGCGCGGCGAGCGTTGCCGCGCGCGCGCCTTGCTCGATTATCTAGCGGCCGCCGCGGCCGCCCTTTCGGTTTGCTGCCTGCTTGGTCTTGTCCAGCTCCGCGGCGGTCGGCGAGGCCGGCACCTGGCCCGGGGCCAGTGCCTGTACCTTGCTGCCGGGCTTGAGGCGGAACTGACCTTCGGTAACCACGCGGTCGCCTTCCTTCAGGCCCTGGGCAATCAGCACGTGGCTGTCGCCCACTTCGGTCCCGGAGACCACCGGCTGCATCTTGACGGTGTTGTCGCCCTGCACCTGGTACACGTAGTCGCCATCAGGGCCGCGCTGCACTGCCTGCGTCGGCACCACCAGGCCACCCTTGACCGTGTTCACCTTCAACTGCACGTTGGTAAACTGGCCCGGCCACAATTCGGTCTTGGTATTGGGGAACACCGAACGCACGGCGAACTGTGCGGTGGTGGCATCGATCTGGTTGTCGATGACATCGAGCTTGCCGTCGTTGGCCACCACGTGGCTGTCGGCGCGATCGCGCACCGTCACCGGGGCATCGCCGCTGGCAAGTGCCGCGCGCACCACGTCCAGGTTCTGCGTGGGCAGCTTGAAGGTCACGTACAGCGGGTGCAGCTGGGTAAGCACCACCAGGCTGTCGGTGGTGGCGACGATGTTGCCCACGTCCACCGCGCGAATGCCGGCCACGCCGTCGATCGGGGCGATCACCTTGGTGAAGCCCAGTTGCACTTCGGCGGCGCGGATCGCGCCCTGTGCGCCGGCCACCGTGCCCTCGTACTGCTGCACGGTGTTCTTGAGCGTAACGAGGTCGGCCTGGGAGACGTACTGCTCCTTGGAGTTGGCGACCAGGTCCTGCGAGCGCTTGAGGTTGCTGCGCGCGGTGCCCAGCAGCGCCTGGTTCTGCGCCAGCGTGGCGCGGGCCTGGTCGAGGTTGGCCTGGATGGTCCGCGGGTCGATCTCGGCGATCACGTCGCCCTTCTTGACCTCCTGGCCTTCCTTGAAGTTGAGCCTCATCAGCTGGCCGCTGACCTGCGGCTTCACCGTGACGGTGTTCAATGCCTGCGCGTTGCCCAGCGCATTGAGGAACACCGACACGTCCTGGCGGACCACCGGTACCACGGTGACAGGAATCGGGGTGTCGTCCTTGCCATCCTTGCCCTTGCCGTCCCCCTGCCCAGCGCCGGCTTGCTGGCCGGCACCCGCGCCACCCTTGTGACCCAGGCGCGGCACGACGATCACCGCCGCTATGGCCAGCACGACGATCACCGCCAGCGCGATCTTCCAAAAACGCGACATGAAACGCTCTCCGTATAGAAACTGGGGGGTTGTCCCCGGCGCCGACGCGGTGCGCGCGGCCCTACCCATGGGTCAATAGCATAGGTTCACTGCAATGCGGTTGAACAATGCCGGTTGACAGGGGTGCTGCGTGACCTGTGGCAGGGTTGGACAGCAACGGACGGCCAAAATATCCCGCCGGGCGTGATCACCCCGCGACGCTCTTTCGGATATACTCCGCGGCTGATTGTGCCCCCGTTCCAAGGGGCCATGCCTGGGCCAGCATCCCCTTCAGGAGTCATGCGTGAGCGGTACACCGAGCAAATCCGACAAGAGCTTCCTGCAGCAGTTCTCACTGCTCACCACTGGGCTCTCGGTCCTCACCGTCCTTCTGATGTTCCTTGCCTACTGGATCTATTCCGGCATCCCCAAGGAAGCGGACCCCACCCAGGTCCAGGCAAAAGCCGACCGCATCGCTGCTGTCGGTGGTGTCTATGCCGGCGATACCGGCCGCGCCGCCATGCAGGCCGCGCAGGAAGCAGCCACCAAGGCCGCTGCCGCGCAGGTCGCCTACGGCGGCACCACCGACGGCAAGACGATCTACGACAACCTCTGCCACAGCTGCCACACCGCCGGTGTCGCCGGCGCGCCAAAGCTGGGCGACAAGGCCGCCTGGGCCGCCCGCGTGACCGAAGGCATCCCCACCCTGATCAAGCATGCGATCGAAGGCTACAAGGGCCCAGACGGCAACATGATGCCAGCCAAGGGCGGCAATCCCTCGCTCAACGACGAGCAGGTCGGCAACACCGTCAAGTGGATGGTCTCCCAGGTCAAGTAAGTGCCGGCGCCTCGCTCGAGCGAAACAAAAGCAAAGCCGCCGTGAGGCGGCTTTGTACGTTGAGGGGGCGGGAGCGGGCGGGTATCACCCTGGTCACTAAGTCCTCAGTCGGCTTCGCCTCCCTGCGGAATCGTTCTCAGGGTGATACCCGCCCGCTCCCTCCGACTCATGACGTGGGATGCAAAGCACGCGGCGTGAAAAATTATGGCGAATCTTTGGCTTTCGAGCCGGTCGACCGAACTAACGGGACACAGCGTCCGCGATCGCGATGACTGCAGGCACCCCTCACCCTGCTCTCCCCACAACCGACAATTGCGTGTGAGGGTGCGGCCGGGTGGCGTTTTCAGAGCGCTTCCGCAGGGAGGCGAATGCCGACCGAGGACTTATCGACGAAAACGCCATCCGGCCGCACCCGCCCTCGCCGCAAAAAAGGCCGGGCCTCGGTACCAGAGCGGGGGAGGGAGGGTATCTGGTACCGAGGCGGGGCAGGCAGCTCATTAACGAACTGCTCGGTACAGGATTATAGGCCTGCGATCCCACACGTCAATAGGATCGATCTAAATTCTTTTTCATCAATGGCCGGAAAACGGCACTGATGCAGAACCCTGCCCGACGCCTCCGGAACCTGGCCCTGCCACTGGGCATGGGGACTTCCGGGCCATTGCAGCGGCTTGGGCTCTGGCAGTATCCCTACGCAGTACGCCTTTCCCTTTGGAGCTCACCATGCGCAAGTACGCCCTGCTCGCCCTCGCCTTCGCCCCTTTTGCCGCCGCACACGCCGACCAGTGCACGCGTTCGGCGGATCGCTCCCTGGACGCGGACCTGCGTGGCGTGCGCACCGTGCGCCTGGAGACCGGCAGCCATGAGCTGAAGATCAATGCCAGTGGCAGCGGCACTGCGCTGGCGGCACGCGGCAAGGCATGCGCATCCAGCGACGACGCCCTGGCGGAACTGGTGATCACCCAGCATCG
>NZ_DATHFX010000379.1:0-2143 GCF_035317885.1 Pinirhizobacter sp. | reverse complement strand
CCGAACTGGTCCGTTCGCCGCTGGAGGTGTCGCCATGAATTGCCATGATGCCCTGCTGGTGCAGGCCTACCTGGATGACGAACTGGACGCGGCGCAAAGCCTGGAAGTGGCACGCCACATGGAAGCCTGCGAACGCTGCGGCACGTACTACCGCAGGCTAGAGGCCACGCGCGGGGCGATGTGCCACCCGCAGCTGCGCTACCAGGCACCGGCCTACCTGCGCGCGTCCATCCTGCCCGCGGCCCCGCGCACCGGCGTCATGGCACGCCGCAAGATGCCGGCCTGGGGGCTCGCGCTGGCCGCGTCATTCCTTGCCCTGGCCGCCATCGGCAGTTTCGGATTGCTGCGTGGGATGGGCCCCAGGCAGGATGCCGTGGTTGCCGAAGCGATCTCCGGCCACATGCGGTCGATGCAATTGAACCACCTGATCGACGTGGTCTCCACCGACCAGCACACGGTAAAGCCCTGGTTCGACGGCAAGCTCGATTTCTCACCCGAGGTCACGGACCTTGCCGCCGATGGCTTCCCGCTGGCCGGTGGCCGGATGGACGTACTGCAGGGTCGGAGCGTGGCGGCGCTGGTGTACCGGCACCGCCTGCACGTGATCAACCTCTACCAGTGGCCCGCTCCTGGCTCGATGGAACCAGCAGCCACCGCCGCCGATGGCTACAACGCGGTCAGTTGGACCGAGGGCGGCATGGCCTTCATTGCCGTGTCGAACGTGGCTCCGGATGCCCTGGATACATTCGTGGCGGCCTTCCGCGGGCGAAATTCCTTGCGAAATGAAAGCAAAAGGTAATGGAGGGTCGAGAAGATCGGCACAAACCGTCCATCCGCCAGGGAGCAGGTCCATGACTGACCCGATCGAAAGCCGCGTATTCGACATCATCGCCAAGAGCGCCGGGGTGGAGCGGGAGAAAATCACGGCGGAAACCACCTTCAAGGACCTTGGCATCGGCTCGCTCGATGCCATCGAGGTGATTTTCGACATCGAGGAAGCCTTCGATATCCACCTGCCCGAGCAGGATGCCAACCTCGACGCCGATACCGCATCGGGGCTGGTGGCGGCAGTGCGCCAGGCGATGGCCTCGGGAACGCCGGCCACGACGTGAGTTCCAGCGCCGACGATCGACAGGTGGTCATCACCGGGGCGGGCGCCGTCAGTGCGCTCGGCTTCGGCGCGGATGTCCTGTGGGACGCCATGAAAGCCGGCCGGGTGGGCATTGCCCCGCTGGTGCACCCGCGTGCGGAGAGCCTTCGTGTGCGGGTAGCGGCCCAGGTCCCGGACTTCGATCCGGCCAACTTTTTCGATGAACGGACGCTGCCGCTGCTTGACCGCGTTTCGCAGCTCGGCCTGATTGCCGCCGACGAGGCCATAGCCCAGTCTGGGCTCCGTTTTGATGAAGCCAGTGGTACACGGGCGGCCGTCATCGTGGGGACGGGTGTGGGTGGCGAAACTACCCAGGATGCGGCGAGCGAAAAGCTCTATGGTGAAAATTCCCAGCGCCTGCATCCCTTGACCATCGTCCGCATCATGGCCAACGCGGTGGCCAGCCACATCTGCGTGCGCCACGGCATTACCGGGCCTTCCTTCGCGGTGTCCAGCGCCTGCGCATCGGCCAACCATGCCATCGCCCAGGCAGTCCTGGCCATCCGCAGCGGCCTGGTGGACGTGGCGATCACTGGCGGCACCGAGGCGTGCCTGAGCTACGGGGTCTTCCGCGCCTGGGAAGCGATGCGCGTCCTCGCCGACGACACATGCCGGCCATTCTGCCGGCAGCGCCACGGACTGGTGCTGGGCGAAGGCGCAGGCATGTTCGTGATTGAATCCCTTGCCCACGCCAGGGCACGTGGCTCGAACATCCTGGCGCATATCGCCGGGGTGGGCATGAGTGCCGATGCCGGCGACATCGTGGCGCCATCGGATGCCGGCGCCGCCCGGGCCATGCGCGCGGCATTGGCCGATGCACGGATGGATCCGGCCGAGGTGGATTACATCAACGCCCACGGCACGGGCACCCTTGCCAACGACACCACCGAGACGCGAGCCATCCACCTGGCGCTTGAAAGCCACGCCATGCATCCGGCGGTATCGTCTACCAAGTCCATGCATGGGCATGCGCTGGGGGCATCCGGAGCGCTG
>NZ_DATHFX010000378.1:0-5554 GCF_035317885.1 Pinirhizobacter sp. | reverse complement strand
GCGAGATCGTGGTGCTGCGGGAGCTCGAGGGTTTTTCATATAAGGAAATCGCCACCATCACATCGCTCAAGATCGGCACGGTGATGTCGCGATTTCCTTATATGAAAAACCCTCGAGCTCCCGCAGCACCACGATCTCGCGCAGCGGCGCGGGCAGGGCATCGAGCGCCGACTGCAGCACGGCGATATCGGAGGCGACCAGGGCAATGGCTTCGGGTGTAGGCCCACCGTCGATGAGCAGGTGCAAGTCTTCGTCGAGCGATTCATGCACGCCCTGGCCGGGCTTTTTCGCGATCAGCGTCCAGGTAGTGTTACGCACGATCGCCAGCAGCCATACCCGCGGGTTCTCGCCGTTGAAGCTGTCGAAGTAGCGAAGGGCCCGCAGCATCGATTCCTGCAGGGCGTCTTCGGCATCGGCATCGCTGCGCGCCAGCCAACGGGCCAGGTTCCAGGCGGCGTCCAGGTGCGGAAGGAAGCAAGCCTCGAAACGGGCTGTCCGATGGCGGTCGGGGGCTGGGCTCATGGCGGCGAGGAAGGCGGGCATGAAGATACATACCGAGGTTACTCCCGTTTTATTCCCGTGGCCTTGAAGGGGAATAAAGCCGTGGGGAAGGGGGTATCGGCAAGGGAGGCACGTCGAACAAACCGGCCGGCTTCATCCCCCGAAACCAACCCCACGGAGATTCCCATGGACCACCCCAGCAACGATACCGAGGGCCCCGAGGGCCGTCGCGGATTCCTCAAATGCATGGCCATGGCCGGCGCCGGCACGCTCTGGCTGATGAAGGGCGGTGTATTGCAGGCCCATGGGCTCGGCGGCGGTGATGCAGGCATCGCCACGCCCGACGCCACCTTCAGCTTCGTGCAGGTGAGCGACTCGCACATCGGTTTCCACAAGGAACCGAACATGGATGTGGCCGGTTCCTTCCGCGAAAGCCTTGCGCGCGCCACAAGCCAACGCCACCGTCCCGATTTCATCTTGCACACCGGTGACCTTACCCATCTTTCCCGCGCCGAGGAATTCGATACCGTGGCGCAACTGGTGCGTGACAGCGGCGCGCCGCACACGCTGTACGTGCCGGGCGAGCACGACGTGATCGGCGACAACGGCGCGGAGTTCTTCAAGCGGTTCGGCGAGAAACAAGCCGATGGCGGCTGGTACAGCTTCGATCACCGCGGCGTGCATTTCGTCGGGTTGATCAATGTACTGAACCTCAAGGCCGGCGGCCTGGGATTCCTCGGCCCCGACCAGCTGGCGTGGCTGAAAAAAGACCTTGCCCCGCTGTCGGCATCGACGCCGCTGGTCGTCTTCGCCCACATGCCGCTTTGGAACCTGTATGAATCATGGGGTTGGGGTACGGACGACAGCGCCGAGGCCATGACGTACCTCAAGCGTTTCGGTTCGGTCACCGTGCTCAACGGCCATGTGCACCAGGTGCAGCAGAAGGTGGAAGGCACGGTTACCTTCCACACCGCCCGTTCCACCGCCTACCCGCAACCCGCGCCTGGCGTGGGGCCGGGCCCGGGGCCACTGAAGGACATCGTGGCCGGATCGTTGAAACATTACCTTGGCGTGCGCGAGGTCCGTCACGTGCGCGGCGCGCAGGCACTGGCGGTGGCCGAGGAGGCATTGGCATGAGAATGGGAATAATGGCGTCGGCGCTGGCCCTGGCATGGATGGCGACGGTGTCCAACGCCATGGCCGCGAAGGTCACGCCCTCCGCACCTCCGCCGGGGCCCCGGGTTCAGATCCAGAACTTTGCCTTCATGCCCAAGACGCTGACGGTATCGGCAGGCTCGAAGGTGGTCTGGACCAACCTCGACGAGGAACCGCATATCGTGACCAGCGCCGGGGGGAATTTCCGCAGCTCCCCGGGCCTGGATACCAACGACAGTTACAGCTTCACCTTCGACAAACCAGGCACTTATACGTACTACTGCTCGATCCACCCGATGATGGTGGGCACGATCGTAGTGCAATAATCGTGGTGCAGTTGGCCTTCCGCGTGCCGCCCGGGTGATATCATGGCGGCACGTTCCGGGGGGAACCAGGTGCTTGACCATGACAACTCAGAACCGCTTGACCGGTGGCTTTACGCTGATCGAATTGATGATCGTGGTGGCGATCATCGCCATCATCGCGGCGATCGCCATTCCGGCCTACCAGGATTACGTGATTCGCAGCCAGGTGTCCGAAGGCTTCGTCCTGTTCGACGGGGTGCGGCCGACACTCGAGGAGTATTACGCCAACCACGGCGAATTCCCTCCCGAGAACGATGTCGGCGGTATTGAAGACCAGATCCAGGGCACCTATGTCAACATGGTCGATGCCCATAGCCAGCAGGGCCACGTCATCATCAACTTCGACATGCCCAAGACGAGCAGGATAATCCACACGTTCGGCATTAAACTATCGGCCGTGACCTCGTCTGGTTCCATCGTCTGGACATGCGACCGGACGATGACCATGCCGCCGAAGTACCTTCCAAGCGGCTGCCGACACTGACCTGATTACTGAAGGTTCAAGGCTGCGGCGCGGGCGTCGCCATGGGCTTGCCTTTGTCCACCACCCAGGTGGAAACCTCGCTGCCGCCTTCATCGCCGGGGCCGGCCAGCAGTTCGTGCACCAGGCCGCTGGGATTGAAGAAGTGATCGCCCGCATGCAGGGTGCGGTCGGGATGGCCCTTCTGCTTCAGGATCAAGGTCCCGCTGAGCACGTAGCCGGCTTCGTCGCCCGGGTGGGTGTGCCAGGGCGCTACGGCGCCGGGTGGCATTTTCACGGTGCCAAGCACCAACTGCTTGCCCGGTGCGCCATCGACGTCCCGGGTTTCAAGAAGTGCGCGGATGGGCGCGGGTTGTGCGCTGGATGGTGCCGGTGCACTGGCTTGTGCCAAGGCAAATAACGGCACCGCCGCGGTGAAGGCGATGGCTGCGAGGACGATAGAACGGAAGCGTTTCACGGCATGCTCCATGCCGGCGAGGGCATCCGGCGAATAATGTCACGGGGATGGATGGCCATCATGGCTGGTCGCCAGAGTTGTCGGTAAGGCGCAGGTTAACCAGGTCCAGCTTCTTGCGCAGCTTGGCCACTTGATCCGCCTTCACTGGTGACGCCCGGTTGCCCCAACTATTGCGTACGTACGTCGTTACGTCCGCTACCTGTTGGTCGGTAAGCTTCCACGCGAAGCTGGGCATCGTCAGTGGCGAGGGACGGGTTGGCGATGGCCCCACGCGCATGCCGGCCAGGATGATATGCAGCACGCCGGTGGGGTCGTTCTGCTGGACGACGGCGTTGTTGCCCAGCGGCGGGAACAAGGTCGGCTGGCCAACGGCGTTCTCCAGATGGCAGGCCGTGCAGGCGTCGGAGAATATCGCCGCGCCGCGCTTCATCGCCGCCCCGTCGGCGGCCGCGACGTCCACGTCCGGGCTTGCCGGAAGGGATTTGAGGTACACCGCAATGGCGTGGCGGTCTTCATCGGTGATCAACGAGGTTGAATAGGTCACCACGTCGCCCATCGGCCCACCGGCAGACGAATGCTTGTTGCGACCGGTCTTCAGGTACTCGGTGATGTCATCCACGCTCCAGCGTCCCAGGCCGGTGCGCTGGTTGCCGGTGAGGTCCGGCGCAACGAAGGCATCCAGTACGCCACCCTCAAGATCATGGCCCTTCTTGTCGGCGCCCAGCAGGTTGCGGGCGGTGTGGCATGCGCTGCAGTGCCCGGCGCCGCGCACCAGGATCGCACCGCGACTCCACTCGGGCGGTGCGTCGGCGGGCGCTTGCGACTTCGGTGCGTCGTGCAAGGCAAGTACGTTCCAGAACGACACCATGAAACGGATATTCATGGGGAAGAGAAGATCGTTATCGGGCGGCTTGTACGCCACCGGCTTCGTCGTCTTCAGGTAGGCAAGCAGCGCGTCGTCGTCGGCGCGCTCCAGATTGCGAAACCATGGGTATGGGAAGGCAGGATAGAGATGCTGCCCGCGCCCACCGATGCCATCGTGCATGGCTTTGTAGAACTGATCCGGCGTCCAGTTGCCGATGCCGTTGGTGGGGTCGGAGCTGATGTTCGAGGAATAGATCACGCCGAAGGGCGTGTTCAGGCCCAGTCCGCCGGCGAATGGCTCACCGCCCGCCCGCAGGTGGCACGACAGGCAATCGCCCATGCGCACTAGGTACTGCCCGCGCCGCAGTTGCTCGGCGTTGGGCCCGTCGGCGATGGGCTGGGTGATGATCTTGGCAGCCGCTACCGAAGTAACAGGCCCTGATGGCAGCGCGGCGGCACGGCCAAGGCTCCAGGCCATGAACGCACCGGCCACGATGCCCAGCACGATCAGTACCAGTACGACACGGATAAGGGTTCGCATGGCATCTACGCCTGTACCAGGGGGCCAGGATGCTTCAGGTATTGCTGCACGATCGCCTGCGCCGATAAGTACGCCAGCGCCGCCACGGTGGCCGTGGGGTTGTAGCCTGCGTTCTGCGGGAAGGCGCCCGCGCCCATCGAGAACACATTGGGCACGTCCCAGCTTTGCAGGTACTTGTTCACCACGCTATTGGCCGGGCTATCGCCCATGATCGCGCCGCCCGTGTTGTGCGTGGTCTGGTAGGGCACCACGCTCCATGACCCGACGCGCCGGTTAAGCTTGATCTCGCGCGGGTTCATCGCCTTGGCGATTTCCGCGGCGCGGTCGGTAAGGAAGTCGGACATCTTGTGTTCGTTGTCGGTGAAATCGAACGTCATGCGCAGCATCGGCCGGCCATGGATGTCGCGGTAGGTTGGATCCAGGTCCAGGTAGTTGCCGCGATGGCTCATGCACGAGCCATGCACGCTAAGGCTGAAGGAGCGCAGGTAATTCTTGGCCGCCGCATGCTTCCAGTCCTTGCCCCACGCAGGCGTGCCCGTGGGGGTGTAGATCATCTCGATGGGGCGGCCGCCGGTGATCATGCCGGCGATATAGGCGCCACCGATGAAGCCGAGGCCTGAATGATCGAAGTTGTCGCCGTTGAAATCATCAACCACCGTGGCCAGCGCACCAGCGCCGATGAACGGATTGATCAGCTTGTCGTCGAAGAACACATTCACCGATGACATGGTCTGGTAGGCGTAGTTCTTGCCCACGACGCCCTTGCCCGTGGCGGGGTCGTACGGCGTGCCGATGCCCGACAGCAGCAGCAGACGCACGTTCTGCAGGATGTACGACGACAGGATCACGATATTCGCGGGCTGGAAGAATTCCTCGCCTGCGCTGTTCACGTACGTCACGCCGGTGGCCTGCTTCTTGTCCGGCGACAATTCCACCTTCAGTACTTCGCTCTCCGTGCGCAGGGTGAAGTTGGGCTTGGCCATCAGGTAGGGCAGCAGGGTGGTCTGCGGGCTGGCTTTGGAATAGTTGCCGCAGCCGAACTTCTCGCAGAAGCCGCAATAGGTACACGCACCCAATTGTGACCCGAAGTTGTTCACGTAGGGCTGGGATAAATTTCCCGTGGGATGGGGAAACGGATGCCGTCCGAGTTCCGCTGCCGCCTTGCCGAACAAGGTCGGCCCATACGTCTG
>NZ_DATHFX010000377.1:0-2968 GCF_035317885.1 Pinirhizobacter sp. | reverse complement strand
CTATTGGCTCGATCAGAAAGCACATGGCAGGGCCCTTCTCGGTACCCCACCCCAGCTCCTTGGATTGATGCATCGACTCGACGCGTTGCACCTCGTCCCCCCGAACGTTGGCTTGCAAGTATGGCTCGCCATTGGCTTCCTTTGCGTCTGCCTCTTCAACACCGTTTGTTTGATGCTGGCCAAGTTCCTCCGTCGCAGCGGAGAAATAAGCATTCGACGCGCCATGGGCGCATCGCGAGCGGACATCTTCGTGCAGTTCGGCATTGAAGCGGCCGTTCTCGGCCTAGTTGGTGGCGCATTGGGTCTGGTGTTGACCCGGTTCGGCCTTTGGCTCGTACACCAGCGGCCCGATGCCTATGCGAAGCTCGCGCACCTGGATTTTACGATGGTGTTTGCCACGGTTGCGCTGGCTATCGTGGCGAATACGCTAGCTGGACTCCTTCCCGCGTGGCGCGCGTGCCGCATACAACCCGCATCCCAGCTACACGTGAGTTGATCCGGAGAAAAGGATGCATTACCCACCCATCATCGCGAGTCTTTTCCGGCACAAGCTGATTGTCGCACTGATGATAGCCACAACCGCTCTCACGAGCGCAGTGATAACCAACATCGCTGTGATGTTCGTTCATCGGGTCGAGCTCATGCGCGAGCCAAGCGGTGTGGCCGAATCCACGCTGGTCGTCCTTGACAGCAATAAGATATCGGGCGAACAGCCTTCCAAAAATACGGCCGGCGCTGAGAACATGGAGGAATACCAGGCCGATGTCGTCACGCTTCGGGGAATCGAAGATGTAAGCGGCGCCACATCAATCAACGGCATGCCTTTCGGCGGCGGGGTTGCCTTGGACGTTAGCGCTAGTCCCGATGGGGATGGCATGCAAGCGACTGCCTTTAGTAGCAGCTCAGGTGCGCTCAATACGCTTGGGCTGCGGCTGATTCAAGGCAGAGACTTTCTTCAATCGGAGTATCTGCCGTCTGATGGGTTGAAGAACTTAAAGACTGTCTCGGCAGCGATCGTGTCTCGCACTTTGGCCCAGCGACTGTTTCATATCGACAACGCCGTGGGGCACTTTCTTTACTCGGCCGGCCACCCGATACAAGTTGTTGGTGTGGTCGATCATCTTATGGGCATGAGCCCGCAACTGGGCGCTTCTGACAATGAATACGCGATGATGCTTCCGCTGACTCCCGACGGCGATAGCGTAACGTTCGCTCTTAGCACCACTTCGGAACGGCGGGAGCGCGTCTTGCAGCGTGCTATCGCTGTATTGGGAAGTCGAAATCCTATGCGCATCTTGGACAACCCGAAGTCATTTGATCAGCTTCGCGCGGAATACTTTCAGCGGGAGGAGTCGATGATTACGCTTCTACTGGTCGCCGGACTTGCGCTATTGACGGTCACTGCCGCTGGCATCATGGGACTGGCAACGTTCTGGGTGCGCCAGCGCACCCGAGGCATTGGCATTCGGCGAGCACTTGGCGCCACGCGAAGAGATATCCTTCAATACTTCCTCGTCGAGAATTTTCTGATCGTTACTGGTGGCATTCTATTCGGTTGCGTATTAGCCCTGGCGCTCAATTGGGCTTTAGTTACCTACTATGAGGTGCAAGTACTACCGATTGGATACCTTACCGCGGGTGCGTTGGCCCTGTGGTTCACGGGGTTGGCTGCTGGTTTGAGTCCCGCCCTGCGCGCGGCCTCAGTGCCACCAGCGGTGGCAACCCGTTCAATCTCATAGTTTGGCACTCGCTCGCAGCTTGGCTCACGTCAGCCCAACGCCTCATTGAGGCACACGTGCGAAGGCAAAAAGAAGGGCCTGCCCGGGGAGGCAGGCCCTTCGGCCGCACGACTTATCTGGAGGGGATCAGAAGTCGTAGCTGACGCTGAAGCGCGCGTAGCGCGCCTGTTCGCTCAAAGTCCAGGTGCCGTAGTTGTAGTTCGGCGTGTTGTTGCCACCCGCCGTCGAGTTGGGATTCTCGAAGATCGGCTTCTGCTCGTTGAACACGTTGAACACGTTGGCGGCGAAGGCGAGCTTGCTGTCACCCCACGCCGGGCGATACGTCACGCCCAGATCCAGCGGATGGATGGTGGGCAAGCTGCCATGGCTGCCGGGCGGCGACGGCTGGCCATTACACCAGTGGTAGGCATTGCCGTAGCCCACGGGGTCCGTGTAATCCGGACCGTAGGCGCCCAGACAGATCTTCGGCTGGCCCGTCTGCACCAGCAGGTTGGCGGAGACCTGCCATTCCGGCGAGACCTGGTAGAAGCCGTAGAACTTCAGCACATGCGTGTGATCGTTGTTCTGGCGACCATTGGCGTACTGCATGATCGTGCCGTTGTCCCAGTCCTCCGACGCCGAGCCACCCAACTGCAGGAGGTCCGAACGCACCTGCCCCTCGGTATTGCCGTAGCTGCGCGAGAAGGTATAGCTGACCTTGCCATACCAGGTGCCATCGAACGGATGTTCCATGAAGGCATCCAGGCCGTAGTAGCGGCGCTTGAGGCCCTGGAATCCCATTTCCCTGTTGCTCAGGGTCACCTGCTGCGGATTACCGGCGGTATCGATCAGCACGAACGTATTGGCGCGACCCGGGTTGATCAGGTAGCAGCTGTTGGTCGAACCAACATCAATGCCTTGCGCGGCAGCCTTGGTGGTTACCAGGTTGACGTCGCAGAAGTCGTCGATGGCGTTATTGAGCTTGCGGTAGGTGCCCTTCAGGCCCCAGACGTACTTGTCTGTCAGCTCTTTGGTGAAGCCCAGGATGTATTCGTCCTGGTTCTCAGCGCCAATCCCCTTGCCCGTAACCGTGCGCGGATCGGGCTGCTGCCCGAAGCTGTTGTTGGCCGACTGAGGGGGGCCAATCTGGGTGAGGCCGGTCGGCACGCCGGTGGGATCGATGCCGCTATAGGTGAAGTAGGTCTGCGTGGCGATATAACCGGCCGCAGCGCCTGTTGCCGGGTTGAGCG
>NZ_DATHFX010000376.1:0-13779 GCF_035317885.1 Pinirhizobacter sp. | reverse complement strand
CAGAACGTGCCGACGGTGGGCATCATCCATAACGATCCGGGCCTGCTCGGCGCCGCCGCGCTGGCGGTGATCGACGCCGGGTTGCCGCTGCTCAATCGCTGAAGAACGGCCCCAAGCCCTATCGCGAGGAAATATATTTCTCGCGACGGATGTGCTGCACGGGCAGGCCGTGTTCTTTAAGCGCCGCAAACGAGGCGTCGACCATGTTCGGGTTACCGCACAGGTAGGCGATATCGCCTTCCGCATCGGGCTCCAGTTCCGCCAGCACCGTCTGCACGTAGCCGAGGCGATCGTGCAGGCGCGGTTCCGGACGTGCGCCGCGGCTAAGGCAGGCATGGAAGGTGAAGTTCGGGTGCGTGCGGGCAAAGGCTTCGAATTCCTCGCCGTAGAGCAATTCGGTTTCGTTGCGGGCGCCGTACAACAGCACCACCTTCACCCCGCGTGATTCCATCACCCTGGCCAGTTGCGGCAACATGGCGCGGTAGGGGGTGACGCCCGTGCCGGTGGCGATCAGGATGTAGCGCTTGTTGGCGTCGGCGTCCATCAGGCAGAAGCGGCCATAGGGACCGCTGGCATCGATGTTGCCCTCGTGGGCGAGCTCGCCCAGCAGTTTGGTGGCCGCACCGCCCTCCACGTAGCTCACGGCAATCTCCACCCGCTGTACCGGCGAAGCACCATCACCCACGGTGCCCACCGAATAGCTGCGCTTGGTCGGCTTGCCGTCGTCGTAATGGAAGTGCACCTGGAGGAACTGGCCAGGAATGAACGCCAGCGGGCTGCCGTCGGCGCGCTCGAAGGAAAGATGGCGCACCGTCGGGGCCAGCATGAAGCTGTCGACGAGGCGTAGCTGGAACTGTTCGGCCATGCGGGTTACTCGTGTTCGATCCGCCCATTGTCGGTGATCGGGGCCCCGGGAGGCCAGCAGCGCGGGCACAGCTGCTTTATAATGAAGGCCTTACGTCTTCAAGAAGCTCCCCTCCCCCATGTCCGCACCCGCCTTGCAGGTCAACGACCTGCGCAAGACCTACGGCAATGGCGTCGAAGCCCTGAAGGGCATCTCGCTGACCGTGCAACCGGGCGACTTCTTCGCCCTGCTCGGCCCCAATGGCGCCGGCAAGTCCACCTTGATCGGCATCCTGTCGTCCCTGGTGAACGCCACCGGCGGCGAGGCGGAGATCTTCGGCGTCTCGGTGCACCGCAACCGCTCGGCCGCCATGCAGCTGATCGGCCTGGTTCCCCAGGAGCTGAATTTCAACCAGTTCGAGAAACCCATCGACATCTGCGTGAACCAGGCAGGGTTCTACGGCATCGGGCGCAAGACAGCCACCGAGCGCGCCGAGAAATACCTCAAGGAACTGCGCCTGTGGGACAAGGCCCATATGCAGGCGCGCACGCTGTCCGGTGGCATGAAGCGCCGCCTGATGATCGCCCGCGCCATGATGAACGAGCCGAGGCTGTTGATCCTGGATGAGCCCACCGCCGGCGTGGACATCGAAATCCGCCGTTCGATGTGGCAGTTCGTCAGCGCCATCAACGCCGCCGGCACCACGGTGATCCTCACCACGCACTACCTCGAGGAAGCCGAGCAACTCTGCCGCAACATCGCCATCATCGACCACGGGAAGATCGTCGAGAACACCACGATGAAGAACCTCCTGTCGAAGCTGGACGTTGAATCGTTCGTCCTTGACGTGGCCTCCGTGCCGGCCGAGTTGCCGGTGATCGAAGGCGTCACCCTGCGCCGTGTCGACGACCACACCATCGAGGCCGAGATGGCCCGCTCGCACGACCTCAATTCCCTGTTCGGGGTACTTACCCAGCGCGGCGTGGTGGTCACGTCCATGCGCAACAAGACCAACCGCCTCGAGGAACTCTTCGTGCGAGTGGTGGAACACGGCCGGGAGGCGGCGGCATGAGCGCCTCGATCAACATGGTCGCCCTGGGCACCATCGTGCGCCGGGAAGTGTCGCGCATCACGCGCATCTGGACACAAACGCTCATCCCGCCCGCCATCACCATGACGCTGTATTTCGTCATATTCGGCAAGCTGGTCGGCTCGCGCATCGGCACCATGCACGGCTTCACCTACATGCAGTACATCGTGCCGGGCCTGGTGATGATGAGCATCATCACCAACAGCTACGGCAATATCTCCAGCTCCTTCTTCGGTGCCAAGTTCCAGCGCTTCGTGGAGGAAATGCTGGTGTCGCCGATGCCCAACTGGGTGATGCTGTCCGGCTACGTGATCGGTGCGGTCGTGCGCGGCGTGGTGGTGGGGGCGCTGGTGCTGGTGATCGCCCTGTTCTTCACCGACCTTCACATCACGCACTGGGCCATCACCTTCTTCTCGGTGCTGCTGGGCGCCACGGTGTTCTCGCTGGCCGGTTTCGTCAATGCGATGTTCGCCAAGAAGTTCGACGACATCGCACTGGTACCGACCTTCGTGCTCACGCCACTCACCTACCTGGGCGGCGTGTTCTATTCCATCGACCTGCTGGGCGAGCCGTGGCACACGATGTCGCAGGTGAATCCGATCCTGTACATGGTCAATGCCTTCCGCTACGGCGTTCTGGGCGTGTCCGATGTGGACGTCGTCACCGCTTTCGCCGTGATGCTGGCCTTCGTGGTGGGCCTCACTGCGATCGCCCTGGTGCTGCTGCGCCGCGGCGCCGGCCTGCGCTCCTAAAGGCTTACCGTGCGCGTCAACAAGTACATCAGCGAGGCGGGCCTGTGCTCGCGTCGCGAGGCCGACGAATGGCTGCAGGCAGGCCGCGTCACCATCAATGGTGAAACCGTCGGCATGGGCGCCAAGGCGCTCGACGGCGATGAAGTGCGGGTGGATGGCGAGGTGGTGGTGGCGCGCACGCTGGCCACCACGCCGACGGCGCGCAAGGCGGTGTACATCGCGCTCAACAAGCCCGCGGGCATCACCTGCACCACCGAGCACGGCGTGGACGGAAACATCGTCGACTTCGTTGACCATCCGCAGCGCATTTTTCCCATCGGGCGCCTGGACAAGGATTCCGAAGGCCTCATCCTGCTCACCAGCAACGGCGACATCGTCAACGAGATCCTCCGCTCGGAGAACAACCACGAGAAGGAATACCTCGTGGCGGTGAACAAGCCGGTGACGGACGAGTTCCTAAGCGGCATGGCGCGCGGCGTGCGCATCCGCGGCCAGATGACCAAGCCCTGCCGCACCCGGCGCATTGCAAAATTCGGCTTTTCCATCGTACTTACCCAGGGCCTGAACCGGCAGATCCGTTTGATGGCGGCGGAGTTCGGTTATCGGGTGACGCAGTTGAGGCGCGTGCGAATTGTCAACATCCGACTGGGGAAGTTGAAGGTTGGGCAGTGGCGGAATCTCACCGAGGCGGAGTTGAAGGGATTGCTGCCTGAACGTACGCAGTGGTGAGGCGACTTCGTCGCATGCCCCACGCTTTGCACGACCGAATCCTACATACGCCATGTAACGGTTTGTCGTAGCCTTCTCTCGACTCAAGGAAGAATCGAGTTTGCGATCATGGAGCAGCGAGTAACAAAACTAGAGGTGGAGGTTGTGGGCCTGCGCAGGGACAGCAATACTCATTCTGTCGACATACGGTCCATTCGCGAGTCGATAGCAGACCTTGTAAAACAAGTATCCATAGTTTCCAGCAAGGTCGACAAGACAGACATGCGTATGGTCGCGTTTATCGATTCGGTGAATGCACAGACCGACATGCGCATGAGCGCATTTGCCGATTCGGTGAATACGCGTTTCGAATCCGTGGATGCCCGCTTCGGAGCGGTCCCCACGAAACTCCAGGTTGCCCTATGGGGGCTCACCGGCCTAACCGCTCTGCTCGGTGGCACGGTCGCTTTTCTCATCGTTATGTTGCGGATCGCCGGGTATTCGGTCCTCGCCGAGATCCTGCAAGCGGTGAAGCGCTGAACAGCTAACGTTACGGCCACCGGCCGGAGATGCGATCATGGCGGCATGACCACCTTCAGCGCCCTCGCCCTCCGCCCCGAACTCGCCGCCAGCGTCGAGGCCCTGGGTTACACGGAAATGACCCCGGTGCAGGAACATAGCGTTCCGCCCATCCTGCAAGGCCGCGACGTCATTGCCCAGGCCCGCACCGGCAGCGGCAAGACCGCCGCCTTCGGGCTGGGCCTGCTTCAGTCGCTGGACGAATCCACCATTCGCCTTCAAGCCCTGGTGCTGTGCCCCACGCGTGAGCTGGCCGACCAGGTCTCCAAATCCATCCGCAAGCTGGCGGCCAACATCCCCAACGTGAAGCTGCTGACCCTGTGCGGCGGCATGCCACTGGGTCCGCAGCTGGCCTCGCTGGAACACGATCCGCACATCGTGGTGGGCACGCCTGGCCGCATCCAGGAACATCTGAAGAAGGAATCGCTGCACGGCGGCGGCATCAAGGTGCTGGTGCTGGATGAAGCCGATCGCATGCTGGACATGGGTTTTGGCGAAGCCATCGACGATATCGTCGGCCGGATCTCCAAACACCACCAGACACTACTGTTCTCGGCCACTTATCCCGACGAGATCCGTCAGCAGAGCAAGCGCCTGCAGAAGAATCCAGTCGAGGTCACCATCGAATCGGCTCCATTGGAAACCACCATCACCCAGCGCTTCGTGAGCGTGGATGGCGACAAGGTCGACGCCCTCGCCCGCGTGCTTGGCGTGGATTCGCAAAGCGCCCTGGTGTTCTGCAATATGCGCAAGGACACCGAGGTCGTCGCCGAGGCGCTGGACAAGCTCGGCTTCTCCGCACTGGCGCTGCACGGCGACCTTGAACAGCGCGATCGCGACGAGGTGCTGGTTCGTTTTGCCAATCGCAGTTGTAACGTGCTTGTCGCAACCGATGTCGCCGCGCGCGGCCTGGATATCGTCGGCCTGCCGCTGGTAGTGAGCTACGACGTCGCCCACGACGCGGACACCCACACGCACCGCATCGGCCGCACGGGCCGTGCGGGCGAGGCGGGCCTGGCGATCACCCTGGTGACCTCGCGCGAGAACGCCAAGGTCAAGGCGATGGGCGATTTCGACGTGGAGCCGCTGCGCGCCGCCCCGGCCAAAAAGCGCCTGCAGCTGGCGCCGATGAAAACCCTGGTGGTCGATAGCGGCCGCAAGGAAAAAGTCCGCCCGGGCGATATCCTGGGCGCGCTCACCGGCGATGCCGGGCTGCCGGGCACGGCGGTGGGCAAGATCGATGTCTTCGCCACGCGGTCCTACGTGGCCATCCAGCGCGATGTCGCCAACAAGGCCCTGGAACGCCTTCGTGCCGGCAAGATAAAAGGGCGGAATTTGCGCGTGCGCCCGCTGGGCTAGTTCTTTACACTGTCCGCCGGGCACCGGGGGGTGCTCGCCAAACCAGGGGACTTTCAATGACGATCATGTCCGGCATGGCCCGCATGGCCATGCTTGCGGCGCTCTTTGCCGCGCCGTTCCATGCCTTCGCGGACGAAGGCGCCCAGGAACGGGCCTTGCTGAACTCACTCAAATTCCAGACCGGCACCGTGCCGGTACCAGCAGCCCACGCCACGCTGGCGTTGCAGCCGGGCTATGCCTTCCTTTCGGCCAGTGACGCGCAAAAGGTTCTCGCCGACCTCTGGGGCAATCCGCCGGACAAGGAAGTACTGGGGATGATCGTGCCGGGGGAAACGCCTTCGGTCCTGGTCGATGAAAACACCTGGGCGGTGGTGGTCACGTATTCGGACGACGGGCACGTCAAGGACGACGACGCCAGCAGCATCGACTACAACGACCTGCTCAAGGACATGAAGAAAGGCACCGAGGAATCCAGTGTCGAGCGCGTAAAACAGGGCTACGCGGCCATCGAACTGGTGGGCTGGGCCACGCCGCCGCACTACGATGCCGTTGCCCACAAGCTGTACTGGGCACGCGACCTGAAGTTCACCAAGGACGGCCATAGCGGGCGTTCGCTCAATTACGACATCCGCGTGCTTGGCCGCCATGGTTACCTGCAGCTCTCAGCGGTAGCGCCACTGGCGCTACTGCCCAAGGTCGAGGCCGACATGCCCAAGGTGCTGGCCATGACCGAGTTCGACCCGGGCGTGCGCTACACCGATTTCAGCCCGGGCACCGATAAGGTGGCAGCCTATGGCATCGCCGCACTGGTGGCTGGCGGCATCGCTGCCAAGGCAGGGCTGTTCGCCAAGCTGGGCTTGCTGTTGCTTGGCCTGAAGAAGTTCCTGATCATCGGCGTAGTTGCCATTGGCGCGGCGATCAAGAAGCTCTTCAACCGCAAGCAGGCCTGACCCCAGGCAAGCCTCGCCGCGCTCAGGTGCCGCGAGGCTTGGCCCGATGCGTGGGCGTGGCCGCCCAGGGGTCGTCAGGCCATGGATGGCGCGGATACCGCCCCTTCATCTCCTTCTTTACCTCCGGATAAGTGCGGTCCCAGAAGCCCTTCAAGTCTTGCGTCACCTGTACCGGCCGGCCGCCGGGGGACAGCAGATGCAGCATCACGGGCACGCGGCCATCGGCCACACGGGGCGTATCCGCCATGCCGAACAATTCCTGGAGCTTGACCGCCAGCACCGGCGGCGCCGCAGCGTCGTCTTCCTGCATGCCGTAGGCAAGCGCACGCGTCATGCCGCTGGGAACGCGCAGGCTTTCCGGAGCCTGGGCATCCAGGGCCACGCGCTGCTGGTAATCGAGCATGCCGGCTATCGCCTGCGAGAGATCGGCCGCGGCAATGGCATCGAGGCGGCGCTTTCCGGCGAGGTGTGGGGCGAGCCATGCGTCGAGCGAGCCGAGCAGGGCTTCATCGCCAACGTCAGGAAGTTCAAGCTCAGGACGCCATGTGCGCAACGCCTGGATGCGCGCACGCAGGTTGCGGGCGTGATCACTCCACGGCAACGCGCCCAGGCCGCGCTGGCGCACCACGGCCATCAGCGCCGGCAAGGCATCTTCCGCCGTCACCGGCACGCTTCGGCGCTCAAGCACGATGGCTTCGTAACGTCGCTCGAGGAACGCTTCCACCGCATCGCGCTCGTCGTTCCAGCGCAGGCTGCGCTCCTGGACGAACAGCGCTGGATAACCGCGCTCGAGTGAATCCGGGTCGAAGGGTGCACCGGCCACGATGAAGCTGTCCGGTGACTCGTGGCGCAGTTCAATCACAACCAGCCAGGGCTCGCCATAAAGCGCCGAGGCCTCGTGCAGGCGCGCGCCGCGGCCGTTGGCCAGGGTGTAGCGGAGAGGATTGCCATCGTCGCGTCGCGCCACGCGATCGGGAAAGGCGTGCAGCATCAGATCGCCCACGGTACGAGAGTCAGGCACGCCGGTCGCACCGTGACGCACGCCCAGGCGGCGTCGCCAGCCCATGGCGGCCTTCTCGATCGCGGCCAGTGCCCCGACATCGGCGTCCCGCACGCGTCGTGCACCACCGTCACGCCACAGGTGCAGCGCGGACAGCCGGGCACGGAAGTCGTCGCTGCGCGACAGTTCGCCGCGCAGGGGCGAGCGCGCATCCATCAGGGCGAGCAAATCCGCCACCAGGGGGCGCAAGGTCTCCGGCGCACGCAGCGCGGCAGCGGCCAGTCGGGGCGTGGCGCCCAACGCGGCCATGCCCCGCCCTACCTGCGTAAGCCGCCCGTCACTATCGAGCGCGCCCAGCCGCAGCAACAGGTCGCGCGCCTGGGCCATGGCACCGGCGGGCGGCTGATCGAGCCACGGCAAGTCATCGCTGCCCCAGGTCGCCAATTCCAGCGCCAGGCCCGACAACTCAGCCTGCGCTATTTCCGCCGTGCGCGACGGCTCCAGCCGCCGGCTCTGCGCCCACAGGCGATACGCCCGCCCCGCCGCCACTCTTCCCGCACGGCCGGTACGCTGGTCGGCCGAGGCCTGGGAAATATTCACCGTCGCCAGGCGGGTGAAGCCGGAGTTCGGATCGAAACGGGGCTCACGCGCGAGCCCCGAATCCACCACCGCGCGAATCCCGGGCAGGGTGACGCTGGACTCGGCGACGTTGGTCGCCAGTACCACGCGCCGCGCACCGGGTTCAGCCGGTGCCAGCGCCGATTGCTGGTCGATCAGCGACAGTTCGCCATGCAGGGGCAGCACTTCGACATCGTCGCCGGTCATGGCCTCCAGCATGCCGCGCGCCCGGTCGATCTCCCGCCGTCCCGGCAGGAAGGCCAGCACATCGCCCTCGTTGTCGCGCAGTGCCTGCACCACGGTACGGGCCAGGTGCTGTTCGATGGTCTCCTGCGTGCGCGCAGGCGGATATTCCACCGTCACCGGAAAACTGCGTCCAGGGCTGCTGATACGCGGGCAATCGAACCACCTGGCCACGCGCTCGCCATCGAGGGTTGCGGACATCACCACCAGGCGAAGGTCCGGCCGCATCGCCGCCTGCACATCCAGGGCCAGTGCCGCGCCCAGGTCGCCCGCAAGGTGGCGTTCGTGGAATTCATCGAAGAGGATCGCGCCCACGGGGCTGAGCTCGGGATCGTCCTGCAGCATCCGGGTCAGGATGCCCTCGGTCACCACCTCGATCCGCGTCGCCGCGCTGATGCGCGATTCGAAGCGGATGCGATAACCCACCCGTGCGCCCACCTCTTCGCCCAACTGGCGCGCCATGAACGCCGCCGCCGCCCGCGCGGCGATGCGCCGCGGTTCCAGTACCACGATGCTGCGGCCGTCCAGCCATGGCGCGTCAAGCAGCGCCAGGGGCACCTGGGTGGTCTTGCCCGCGCCCGGCGGTGCTTCCAGCACCAGGCGCGGATGCGCGGCCAGGGAGGCCAGGATGTCGGGGAGTACCTCCCCGATGGGGAAATCTGTCATACGGCCATGGTAATGGATGGCCATCGCGGCCTTACCCCAGCAACATAACCGTCATGATCGCTCCCTAGGCTGGTCGTTCCACCCGGGAGCTCACGTGTCCGCCGACAACCCGCAGGGCTGGGCCCGGTTGTTGTCCGACAAGGGTCCCGCGCTCGCCAACTATTTCCTGCGTCGCGTGGCGCACCGCTGGGATGCCCAGGACCTGGTCCAGGAGGTTTACCTGCGCCTGTTGGGCACGGGGGGTGGCGATGTCGCCGCGATCCGCAATCCCGAGGCGTATCTATTCACCGTAGCGGGAAATCTGGTGAAGGAGCATGCGCAGATGCGACGGCGCGCGCCGGTGAGCACCGAAGGACTTCCCGAAGTGCTCGAGCGGCTGGCCACGCCTTGCCAGGCAGGCAACGATCTTGACCAGGAACTGCGGCGGCAGCGCCTGGCCGATCTCATGGGGCGGCTGTCGCCCAAGTGCCGTGCGGTGATGGTGATGCATTACCGCGACGAGATGCCCTACAAGGACATCGGCGAGGCGCTTTCCATCTCGCCGAACATGGTGAAAAAGTACATCGTCAAGGGACTGGCCCTGTGCCGGCAAGGGATGGCGCGTTATGACTGACGCCAACAGCAGGGCCTCGCGGCGCCTGACCGAAGAAGCCGCCACCTGGTACCTGGAATTGCGTGGCGGCGGTGACCGCCGGACCAACGCGCGGTTCCTTGCCTGGTTGCAACGCTCGCCGCAACACGTGGCCGAATACCTGGCCATCGCGGGGCTGCATAACGATCTTCCCGCCGCTGCCGCCGCGGAGAAGGCAGCGCACGCACAGTTGAAGGCGCTGGCCGCCAGCGAGCCGTCGGTGGTTCCCTTCCACATCAAACCGATGCCCGTCCAGCCGGCGCCGTCCATGCCGCAAGCAGGGGCAAGCCGTGCCTCGCGTCCGCGTACCCTTCGCTGGCTGGCGGTTGCGGCGGGCGTTGCCCTGGTGCTTGGCGGAGGTATTCGCATGGCCATGCAGCCCGTGCCGATGACGCCGGGCCAGGCGTACGCGTCAGACGCGTCGGCGCCCCGCACGGTGCCGCTCCAGGACGGCAGCGTGGTGGAACTGGATCGCGACAGCGCGATGGTGGTGCGCTTCGACACCCGGGCACGCTCGATCGAGCTGGTCCGCGGCGCGGCCTTGTTCAACCTGGGCAAAGATCCCGGCCGGCCGATGACCATTCACGTCGGCACGCAGGTGCTTAAAGATATAGGCACCGTGTTCACGGTACGCACCGGTAGCGATGCCACGGATGTCGCCGTGATCAGCGGCCGCGTCGCCGTGGCCGAACGCACCCCGCGCTGGATTGACCGCGTGGCACCGAGGCTGGCCAGTGGCGAGCCGCCTTTGTCGCCGGTGGTTGAGCTGGGCGGCGGTGAATCAGCGCGCGTGGCGAGCGACGGCCGGCTGCTTGACCACGGCAGCACGGACATCGCCCACGCCACGGCCTGGCTTCCCACGGAGATCCGTTTCCACGACATGCCGGTGGCGGAGGTGGCGCAGCGCTTCAATACCTACCTTGGCCGGCCGCTGGTGGTCGACGACAAGGCGCTGGCCGCCAAGCGCATCAGCGGTGTATTCAAGGCGCACGACGCGGACGCCTTCGTGGCTTACCTGGCCACCCTCCCGGATGTGCGCGTGGAGCGCACCGCGACGGATGTACGCGTAACGGTGGCCAGCGACAAGAAAAAAACTGCAACGAGGCTGTAAGAAAAAATTCATTGAATCGGCGGTACCCACTCGCACGCCCGGCCACTCTTAACTGGGGACCTACGCGGATCACACCGCGCCGATTTTCCTCCCTCCGGGTAATTGTCTCCATGCGTAAGCCGCTCGCCCTTTGCATCGCCCTGGCCTTTGCCAGCCTTGCCGCCTCGCCACTCGCCGCCGCCCCGGCCGCGCAGTCCATTCCTTCCATGCCGTTGGCGCAGGCGCTCGACCGCTTTGCGCAAGATGCGGGCCTGCAGGTGGTCTACGGCACCGAAATCGCCGATGGCGTGCGCAGCAACGCCACCACGGCAGGCCTGCAACCCACCCAGCAACTCGACGCCATGCTTCGCGGCACGGGCATGACCTACCGTTTCGTCACTCCCACCACGGTGACCATCATCCCGGGAAACGTCGGGGCCGGCCCGGCGCCGGCAAGCACAAACATCCCGGCGATCGACAGCCGTGACCAGGCGCGCGACCTCGCACCGGTAAGCGTGCACGCCAACGCGGTGGATACCCTTGCCCCGAGCGCCGCGCCGCTGGAAGCCAGCCAGCCGACCTCGGTGATCGACGAGCGGTTCATCCGCGACGGCCTGCGCTTCAACGCCAACTTCGACGACATCATCAAGTACGCCCCCAGCGTAACCGTGACCTCGCCCGAAGGCCCGGGCCTGGGCAAGAACGAAGGCATCAGCATCCGTGGCTTCCAGGACGGCCAGTTCAACATCACTTTCGATGGCATTCCCTTCGGCGACGCCAGTGACCTGCACCACACGACTTCGGCGTACTTCAACAACCACGTGCTCGGTCAAGCTGAGATCGATCGTGGCCCGGGTGGCGGCACCACCATCGGCAACGCCACCTTCGGCGGCACGGTGGCGCTGCGTTCGCGTGACCCGTCGGACGAACCCGGGATCACCGCCTACCTCACCGTGGGCAGCTGGGACACGCACGCCGGTGGCGTGACGGCCGACGAAACGGTGGGCAATACGAAGATCTTCGCCGACCTTTCGAAGGAGTCCAGCGAGACGTTCCTGAAGGGCACCGACGACAAGCGCGACCACGCCTTCATCAAGACCATCAGCACGCTGGGCGACGTCACCACGCTCACCTTCCTTACCAGCTACAACCGCGAGCACCAGAACACGGTGCAGGGCGCCACCAAGGCGGAGATCGACCAGTACGGCTGGCGCTTTGGCCTGGGCGATGATCCCACCCTGCAGAATTACAAGGGTGCCAACAACGCGGCGTATTACTCCAGCTTCACCTATCTTGGCCTTGCCACGCAGTTCGCCGGTTGGGACCTGGACGACAAGGTGTACTACAACAGTTTCGACCACTGGGCCCGCAAGGCGAACGATGCCTCCGACATCGATCCGGCCGACAACGGCGTGACGTTCTACAACGACGCCGGCAAGAAGGTGTCGACATCGAAGACGGACCTTCCCGGCAAGCTCGCCGACTCCGGTTTCCGCGCCTTCGGCAACGTGCTGCGACTGGGCCACGACCTCGGCCCTGGTACCTTCCTGACCGGCATCTGGCTCGAGCGCAGCCTGGACGCGCGCTACCAGTACCCGCTGGACCTCACCACCGGCGCAAAGACCGGTACCAAGTACGGCCCCGTCGACAACTACCTGCTCGACGATCGCACCGACACCGTGCAGCCCTACGTGCAGTACGACTGGAAGGTGAGCGACGCGATCACGGTGAGCCCGGGTGTGCGCTATTCGGAAGTGACGCGCTCGATCGACGCACCGCTGAACAAGGTGTCGCCGCCGGTGCCGCTCAACGCCGAGGCCACCTACCGCGCCACGCTGCCGTCGATCAGCGTGCACGACAAGCTCAGCGATTCGTGGACGGCCTATGCGCAGGCGGCCAAGGGTTTCCTCGCTCCGCCGATCGATGTGATCCAGGTGAACGGATCGCGCAGCCTTGATCCGGAGCTGACCAAGAACTACCAGATCGGCACGGCCTACGCTTCGCGCCAATTCACCTTCGGTGCGGACGTCTACTACGTCAATTTCTCCAACTTCATCACCGAGACGGAAGTCGATACCGGCAACGGCAACGAGGACACCTTCGTCAACGGCGGCGGCGCGATCTACAAGGGCGCCGAAGTGGAAGGCACCTGGGCCCTCACCCATGCGATTAGCCTTTACGGCAATGCCAGCTACAACAAAGCCACCTACAAAGGCAGCAGCGTGCAGGTGGCCGGCACGCCGAAGGTCACTGCCGCGCTGGGCCTGCTCTACAGCGGCAGCAACGGCTACTTCGGGTCGCTGATGGGCAAGTTCCTGGGGCACCAATACGGACTGGACAACACCACGGACGACGACGGCAACCTGGTGTTCAAGAATGACCAGCGCATCGCCGGCTACCTGACGGTCGATGCCGCAGCCGGCTACCGCACCGAAACCGGCCCCTGGGGCACCAAGGGTTTCTCTGTCAGCGTGGACGTGAACAACGTCTTCAATGTGAAGAAGTTCACCGGTTACGCCGGGACCCAGGCCGTCAGTGGCGATCCGCTGTACTTCGGCCTGCCCGGGCGCGGTATCTTCCTTGATGTGTCGGTGAAGCTGTGAGGTTGGGCATGCGAAAGGGTTGGATTCGCCCGGCTGGGTGGGCGTTGCTCGCGCTTGCCGTCGTCGGCAGCGCGGACGCCATGGCTGCGCCGGCGTCCAAAAGTGAGACGCCCGTAGCGGAGATCGTGCTGCTTCGCCATGGCGTGCGCTCGCCGACGAGTGCACCGGACGCACATGCCAGTTATGCCAGCCAGCCGTGGCCGTCGTGGCCCGTGGCGCCAGGCATCCTGACTCCGCACGGGCATGCCGGCATGCAGGCGCTGGGCGCCTTCTACCGCCAGCGGTTGATCGCCAGCGGTAACCTCGGCCAGGCCTGTCCCACTGCCGATCATCTGCAGGTGATCGCCGACACCACGCCGCGCAACAAGGAGAGCGCCCAGGCTGTCATCGATGGACTGGTCCCCGGCTGTCATCTGTCGTTCCTGGCGATGCCTGGCGACGACAACAATCCCTTGTTCCACTACGCCAAGGGCGACAAGGATGACGACGCAGCTAGCCCCGCGCTTACAGAGATCTCGCCTGCCCTGGCGGAGCTCCAGGCGATCTTGCTCGGGTGCAACGATAAGGCCTGCCTGAAAGCGGCGTCAGCGTCGGGCAAGACGCTTCTGATCGAAGACGATAGGCCCACGCCCAAGGCCGGCAAGTT